>JALQYL010000038.1 GCA_023254135.1 Ilumatobacteraceae bacterium
CGGCTTGTCGCAAAATTTCGGCGTGACGCTTGGTCTCGGCGCAGATTAATGGCTCTCCAGTTTCATATGCCACACGCTCGGCCGACGACATCGCGGTCGCAAACTTTTCGTCGGCAAGGCGAATAGCCGTGACGCTGTGCGACGGCTGCGATTCAAGCACAAGAATAATCCGTTCGAAAATTGCCGCACAATAACTGTGAGCACTCGGATGCCCGAGCACAACAACCACGTTCATTTTGTGCTCCCCCTGGGATTTGAACCCAGGACCTGCGGATTAAGAGTCCGTTGCTCTACCGGCTGAGCTAAAGGCGCGTAGGTGTACACACTAGGCGATTGCCTCGTATGTTCCGCAAAACAATCGTATTGCCGGCATCGATTTCTCGATGCCGGCACACGAATGGGGTGATCGAGGGGACTTGAACCCCCGACCTCTAGGGCCACAACCTAGCGCTCTAACCGGGCTGAGCTACGACCACCATGCGGTGCTTCATTGTGCCACGCATGAATGAAACTCCCAACGTGCAGGGAGTTTGTTGCATCGTGATTTGGTCACTAATTGGCACAGTATGATGGGGTTAGACCGTTAAGCGGGGTGTTATCCATGTCAGCAACGAAGAAAACGTTGCACCACAACCTGGCAGACAGAGCCAGGGAAATCACGCGGCGTGAGCTGCAAAAATATGCCGAGCGAACCACTGGTTCACAGAAGGCAACCGCGAGGGCCAAACAGGTGCTCCCTCTCGGAGTTCCATCCAGTCTCCAGTACTACGACCCACATCCAGTGGTGGTGCGTCATGCGCAGGGCGCAGCAATGGAGGACGTGGATGGCAACACATACGTCGACTACAACATGGGCTTTGGTGCCCTGTTCGCCGGCCATGTGAATCCCATTGTTCGTAGCGCCATTGAAAAGCAGTTGGACTACGGCACGTTGTATGTGACACCAGCGGAGATCACCGCCGACGTCGCTGAACTTCTTGCGCAGCGTTTCCAATTGCCCATGTGGCGATTCACCAACTCGGGTACCGAAGCAACCATGGACGCCATTCGTGTTGCACGTGGTGCAACCGGTCGCGACAAAATTGTGAAAGTGGAAGGTGGCTATCACGGTCACCACGACACAGTGATGGTGTCCATGAAGCCGCCACTAGACGCGGCTGGTCCTGCGGACAATCCCATCGGTGTTCCGTCCACTGCCGGCATCGCAAAGTCGGCCATCGCAGACACCATCGTCATTCCATACAACGATGCCGCGGCGTTGGAACGCGCATTAGCTAACAACGATGTTGCTGCGTTCATCGTTGAACCAGTCATGGAGAACGTGGGCATTTGTATGCCACAAGACGGATATCTGCAAGACGTTCGTCGCATCACTCGTGAACACGGAACCATGCTCATTTTCGATGAAGTAAAAACGGGCATCACCGCGGGCTGGGGTGGAGCATCAGGTTTGTTGGGCGTTGTTCCCGATCTCGTGTGCTTGGCCAAGAGCATTGGTGGCGGTTTGCCATTGGGTGCGTTTGGCGGCACGTATGAATGCATGAATCACATTTCAAACGGGCGAGTTGTGCACATGGGTACGTACAACGGCAATCCACTGGTCATGGCTGCAGCAGTTGCAGTGTTGTCGCAGGTGTGCACGCCGGAAGTCACTGCGGCAACGGTGGCTCGCAACACAACCCTCATCGAGGCATGCAACAGCATCATCGATTCCGCATCGCTTCCAGCACACACTGTGCAAGTGGGTGCAAAGGGTTGCATCACGTGGGCCGAAGAACCAATCCGCAACTATCGCGATTACAAAGAAACTGATTTTGATATTGCGTTTGCACAGTGGATTCACGGAGTGAACCGAGGCATTTTGTTACCACCGGGTCTCGACGAGCAATGGCTAATATCGGTGATGCACACGGATGAACAAGCTCTCCGTTACGCCTCAGTGTTTGGAGAATTCGTTGACGAACTCATTGCATAGTCAGAAGCAGCCCGCGCTAATCAAGATGTTGATTCGCGGTCTGTTCCGAAAGTGTGCATGGTGTGGTGGCAAGGGTTCTTTCTTCACGTCCTGGTATGGCAAAGCCAATCGTTGTCAAACATGTGGTCTGGCATGGGAGCGCGGTTATGAAGGTTTCGAATTGGGTGCAGCCACCATGGGCGTGTTTCTCACATTCGGTTCCATCATCATTTGGATGATCATCTCGGTCACCGTGGGCATCAATCTCTTGCCACTTCTCTTGGTGGCCGGTTTCTTGGCTGTCACCGTTCCCACCATCGGATATCCACTCACGTACACCGTCTGGTTCGGGGTGGATCTCACCATTCGTAAGCCCAGCGCCGAAGATTTCGCCTCGGCACAACGCTGGCTCGATGCCGGCAAGCCCGCAGAACAGCTGGGCCAGTAGGGGTAAAGCCCAGTCCCAGTAAGCCTTTTCTTGGTTTGCCAGGTTGTGGTGCCTATGTCCACATGGGCACCGAAAGACAATGCTTGACCGAACAAGTGTTCGTAGTTACAGTGTTGTTGTTCGAACACACCCATTGCATACAGTCCGCAATTCCCACAGCACCCGCTAGGGAATCCGCAGACACCAACCGAAAGGCATTCCAATGTCAACACCAAGCCCAGAACGCGACAAGGCCCTAGACGCAGCCCTCGCCCAAATTGATAAGCAATACGGCAAAGGGTCCATCATGCGCATGGGCGAAAAGGGCTCCATGGCTATCGAGGCCATTCCTACCGGTGCCCTCCCTCTCGACCTTGCCCTCGGTGTAGGCGGTCTGCCACGCGGTCGTGTGGTGGAAATCTACGGTCCAGAATCCTCGGGTAAGTCCACCCTCGCCATGCACGTCGTGGCCGAGGCTCAGCGCAACGGTGGCATCTGTGCCTACGTCGACGCCGAGCACGCCATGGATCCTGTGTACGCCAAGGCCATCGGTGTCGATATCGACCAGTTGCTTATTTCGCAGCCAGACACTGGTGAGCAGGCATTGGAAATTGCCGACATGCTCATCCGCTCTGGCGCCATCGATGTTCTTGTTATCGACTCGGTGGCAGCACTCACGCCACGCGCCGAAATTGAAGGCGACATGGGCGACAGCCACGTGGGTCTGCAGGCTCGCCTCATGAGCCAGGCATTGCGCAAGCTCACCGCCAACCTCAACAAGTCGAACACCATCTGCATCTTCATCAACCAGCTGCGCGAAAAGATCGGCGTCATGTTCGGTTCACCCGAAACAACACCTGGCGGTCGCGCACTCAAGTTCTATTCATCGGTTCGTCTCGACATCCGTCGTATCGAATCCTTGAAAGACGGTGCCGAGGTTGTGGGTTCACGTACTCGCGTGAAGGTGGTGAAGAACAAGGTTGCTCCACCATTCCGTCAGGCCGAATTCGACATCATGTACGGAAAGGGCATTAGCCGCGAAGGTGCCTTGCTCGACCTTGCTGTCGAAATGGGCATTGCCAAGAAGTCGGGTGCTTGGTTCACGTACGAAGGTGAACAGTTGGGCCAGGGTCGCGAAAATGCAAAGAACTACTTGCATGACCACCCAGAACTCATGGTCGACATGGAACAGAAGGTTCGTTCCATTGCTGGTCTCAATGGCGAAGAGCCAGCTGAGTTCACCGAAGCAGACAACGAACCCATCGAGCTCGATTAATTTTCTTCTTCTTTAAAAATTGAGCTGCCACTAGATCGGGGGCCGGATTCCAGAACATGGGGTCCGGTCCTTGTGGTTTCTCCAGTAGATAGCCTCGTTCCCGTGAATGAGGAGAAGACCAGTTCGTACGTGGTGCGCACCTTTGGGTGCCAGATGAACGAACACGACTCCGAACGCATTGCCGGACTTCTTGAGTCCGACGGCATGTTACGCGCCGAAAGCGACGACGATGCCGACGTGGTGGTGTTGAACACGTGTTGTATTCGTGAGAACGCAGACAACAAGTTGTACGGAACGCTTGGTCATCTCAAAACGTGGAAAGACGCGAAGCCGGGTCGTCAGATTGTGGTGGGCGGATGCCTCTCGCAAAAAGACAAGGACATTGTGCAAACACGCGCACCGTGGGTAGACGTTGTCATGGGTACGCACAACGTGCACCGCACTGCAGATCTGTTGGCGCACGCGGCAGAACACGGTCCCATCACCGAGATTCTGGAAGAAGCCGTGATGGACGACCACGTGTTGTTTCCCAGTGCATTGCCTGCTCGTCGCGAAACCAGTTACAACGGTTGGGTCACCATTCAGATCGGTTGCGACAACACCTGTGCGTATTGCATCGTTCCGTCGGTGCGCGGCAAGGAAATCAGTCGCCCCTTCGCTGACATTGTGAATGAAGTGCGCAATTTGGCTGCCAACGGAGTCACCGAAGTGACACTGCTGGGTCAAAACGTGAACTCGTATGGTCGCGACTTGAGCTTGGCCGAACGCAGCGCCGGTGAAGACACGCGCATTCAGCCCAAGTTCGCCCAGTTGTTGCGTGACGTAGGAAGCATCGACGGAATTCGTCGTGTTCGCTACACCAGCCCGCACCCCAAGGACATGCGTATCGATGTGTTGCAAGCCATGGCCGAAACCGATGCGGTGTGTGAGCAATTGCATTACCCGTTGCAGTCGGGTTCTGATCGCGTGCTGGCGCTCATGCACCGCGGCTACACCGCCGATCGGTATTTAGAGCGCTTGGCAGAAGCACGTCGTCTCATGCCCGACATTGCTGTTACCAGCGACATCATCGTGGGTTTCCCTGGTGAAACCGAGGCCGACTTTGTGCGCACCATGGAAGTGGCAGCAGAAGCCGATTTCGACTCCGTGTTCGAGTTCATTTTCTCGCCACGTGAAGGAACAGAAGCCGCTCGCATGGTGGAACAGTTCTGCGACCCCGCTGAAGTGGGTGACCGCTTTGATCGTTTGCGTGTGGTGGTGGAGCGCAGTGCGTTGCGCAAGCATCGTGAACGCATTGGCCGCATTGAGGAAGTAGTGGTGGAAGGGCCCAGCAAGCAAGACCCGCGCATCATGTCGGGCCGCACACGCCAGTTCAAGTTGGTGCACTTCACCGTGCCGCAGCCGTTGCGCCCTGGCACCTACTGCAACGTAGAAATCACCGATGCAGCCGCTCACTATCTCAAGGGTCACTTGGTGGAAGTGGTGGCCGAGGCCACGCACAAAATCCGCATTCCGTTGTTGTCGGTATAACGCACATGTCCACTGCGAAACGAGTGGTGATTCTTGGTCCCACGGCAAGCGGCAAGAGCGATGTGGCCATGGCCGCCGCCACCCAATGGGGCAACGTGCACATTGTGGCTGCCGATGCCATTCAGGTGTATCGGCGCATGAACATCGGTTCGGCGAAACCCACTGAACATGATCAATCATTGGTGCCGCATCACGGCATTGATGTGTGTGAACCCAGCGAGCGGTACACCGTGGCGCGTTTCATGGACGACATTGCGATCGCGCGCACAACGATTGCCGCCGCAGGCGCACACGAACTCATCGTGGGTGGCACGGGTTTGTATGTGACGGCATTGGTTGATGGGTTGTCAATGCCAGGTGAGTGGCCAGAGATTCGCGCACAGTTGGAAGCAAATGAGGACACGGCTGCATTGTTCGCACAACTGAAATCACTCGATGCGCAGGCCACCGAAAAGATGGAACCCAACAATCGTCGCCGCATCATTCGCGCCTTGGAAGTGTGCTTGGGAAGTGGCGAGAAGTTCAGTTCGTTCGGTGAGGGAGTGGCGCAATTTCCTGAAACCAGCACGAAGCAAATTGGCATCAAGTGGAATCGCGATGCCCTGCGTGCCCGCATTGCCGAGCGCGTGCACCGCATGGTGGCTGCCGGTCTGGCCGAAGAAGTGCGGGCACTTCTCGCTGAACCATTGGGCATCTCGGCCACGGCTCGCCAGGGCTTGGGATACAAGGAATTCATTGAGTACATCGAAGGTCGGTGGACACAAGAAGAGGCAGTGAATGCCACCATCTTGCGCACCCAACAGTTCGCCGTTCGGCAAGAGCGCTGGTATCGGCGCGACCCTCGCATTCACTGGGTGGAGGTACAAACCGACCCAATTGCGGAAGTCACCCCCGTGTTGTTGAGTGCGTTGGCATAGTGTCTGTTGCAATGCACGTTCAACTCTCAAAGCATCACGGACTAGAGAACGACTTCTTGGTGTACAACCTTGCCCAAGGAGAGCCCCAGGCAGCATGGCCAGACCTTGCGCGCCGTTGGTGCAATCGCGCCACGGGTATCGGTGCCGATGGTTTGTTGTTATTGGGTATCGGTGAGGGCACCAACCTCACCATGCGTTTGTACAACGCCGATGGCAGCGTTGCCGAGATGAGTGGCAACGGCATTCGCTGTTTGGTACAAGCTGCGCATCATGTGCTCGGCAACATCATGGACACCACATATCACGTGCGTACCGATGCTGGTATGCGCACCGCCACGGTGAAGAGCGAATGGGAAGACAACACCATCCAGATCAGCGTTGACATGGGCTTTGTCACCGACCTGGAGGAACCGCACGGATGGGGTGCGTTGGAGTGTGACCCCATGCGGCCAGTCATGCACGTGTCCTTGGGCAATCCACACTCCGTCGTTGGTGTGGGCGCAGGTGACGTTGCCTTGGTGGACCTCGCGCGATTGGGTGGACTGGTGCCGCATGTGAATCTGGAAATCATCGAGCCTGGTCCTGGCAGTAACGCCATCACCATGCGAGTGCACGAGCGTGGCGCTGGAATCACCCGTGCATGTGGCACCGGTGCATGCGCGGCAGCGGCAGCCGCAGTGCAGTGGGGCTTTGTCTCTGAACAAAGCGAACAAGTGGTGGTGCACATGGACGGCGGAGTTGCGCGCGTGCACATTGCCAACGATGGTCGCGCAACGCTCATAGGTCCGGCGCAATACATTGCTGCCATCACGGTGCCCGTGTGAGCAATCCGTACCAGGAAGCCCTTGGTGCAACGCTCATTGAGCGCACATTTCGTGAACGTATTGTGCTGGTGGGAGTCACCATGGGTGGCCACACCGACGAAGACACCGAAGACGGTTTAGATGAATTGTCGTTGCTGATTGATACGGCAGGTGCAGATGAAGTCGCTCGAGTCACGCAACGTCGCGACACCCCTGACCCCACGTATTACATCGGCAAGGGAAAAGCGGAAGAACTGAAAGAAGTGTGTTTGGCGCTTGATGCCGACACCGTGGTGTTCGACAATGAACTCACTGCAGGACAGCAATACAACCTCGAACGTCTGTTGGGTCGTACCGCACTCGACCGCACCGCCGTGATTCTCGACATCTTTGCGCAGAATGCACACACCCTGGAAGGCAAGGCGCAAGTGGAACTTGCGATGTTGCGCTATCGCTTGCCACGTTTGCGTCGCGGTGCAAAGGGTGGACTTTCCCAGCAGGGTGGCGGTATCGGTACGCGTGGCCCTGGTGAAACTCGTTTGGAAGTGGATCGTCGCCGCATCATGCGCCGTATTGAAAAACTTGAACGTGACCTCAAAGGTTTGCAGCGCACGCGTCACACACAACGCAAGAGTCGTGGTCGAAGTGGCTTGGCTTCGGTTGCCATCGTTGGGTACACCAACGCAGGCAAATCCACGCTTCTCAACGCACTCACATCTGCTGGCGTTCTGGCAGAGAACAGATTGTTCGCCACGCTTGATCCCACCACGCGACGCTTGTCGTTGCCCGGTGGTGAGCCAGTGTTGCTGAGCGACACGGTGGGTTTCATTCGAGCATTGCCACACGCACTCGTTGAATCGTTCAAGAGCACCTTGGAAGTGGCGGCCGAAGCCGACATGTTGGTGCACGTGGTGGATGCCAGTTCGTCCCACCCCGAACAACAAATCACGGCTGTACGCGAAGTGCTGGCAGAAATTGGCGCCGATGCAGTGCCCGAGTTCATCGTGTTCAACAAGGCTGACTTGGTGGAGGATTGGGGCGCATCGCTGGTGGAGGATTACCCCGGCTCTGTGGTGGTGTCGGCATTGAAGGGCGAAGGGCTGGAACTCATGCTGCGTCGCTTGGCTGACCGTATGCGCTCCATCACACGCGTCACCGACTTGTTGGTGCCGTACGAACGTGGAGACATTGTGGCGGCCATTCACCGTGAAGGTGAAGTGGTGCTCATTGAAGACGCCGATTCGGGTCTCCATATTCGTGCCCGATTGAGCGAGGCGTCCGAGGGTCGTTTGCGTGAGTTCGTTGTGGAAGTGGACGATGAAGGAAACTTGAAGAATCATGACCAGCATTAATCGTGACCTCGTGGGCTTCGAGCCACCGCCGTATCCGTACGACCGCCTGGACCCCATTCAGAAAATTGCTTCCGAACTAGAGGGTGGCATCGTGGATCTCTCCATTGGCACGCCATGCGATCCACCTCCTGCTGCGGTCATCGAAGCGTTGTCTGGTTCGGGTTCCGAGCGTGGCTACCCAGCATCCATTGGTTCCGAAGCTCTGCGTCGTTCCATCGCTCGATGGATGGGTCGACGTTTCGGTGTTGATGTTCCGGTGTCTCGCATTGCTGCGTGCATTGGCACGAAGGAATTCGTGGCCACCACGCCACAGTTCATGAAATTGCGTCGTCCCAATCGCGACACCGTGCTCTATCCGGCGGTTGCGTACCCCACGTACGAAATGGGTGCCGTACTCGCAGGCCTTCGCGCAGTGGCGGTACCCACCAACGCAGAAGGGCACATGGATTTCACGTCCATTAGTCAAGACGACATTGATCGCGCGCTCATGCTCTGGGTCAACAGCCCCAGCAATCCCACCGGTGCATTGGATGATCTGAAGTACGCGGCAAATTGGGGTCGTACGCACAACGTGCCGGTGTTCAGTGATGAGTGCTACGCCGAGTTCACATGGGCCACCAGCGCACAATCCATCTTGCAGCACGGCTTAGAGGGCGTGGTTGCCGTGCACTCATTGTCGAAGCGCTCCAACCTTGCAGGCGTGCGCGTGGGCTTCTACGCAGGCGATGCCGAGATTGTGGAGTACCTGAAAGAGGTGCGCAAGCACGCGGGCTTCATGGTGCCTGGTCCTGCACAAGCAGCAGGTGTGGCCGCATTGGATGACGATGAACATGTCACCGTGCAGCGAGATCGTTATCGCCAGCGTTTGGAGTTCATGTCATCAACGCTGAGCAAGTGGTCTGGAATAGACATTCCGATGCCCGATGGCGGTTTCTATCTGTGGTTCAACGCGCAAGACGCGTGGGCATTCACCGAGAAGTTGGCACGCGAAGGCGGAGCACTGGTGAGCCCCGGTGACTTCTATGGCACGGGCGGTGCTGAGTATGTGCGCGTCGCTGTTGTGCAGCCCGACGCGAAACTAAAACTTGTTGCGGAACGCTTGAAGTAAAAGTGTGCGCTGTTAGCGCAGCTTGCGCATAACAGTGACAACCTTGCCAAAGATGCTGACTTCATCAGCATCGAACACCATGGGCTTCATGGTGTCGTTGGAAGGAATGAGCGTGATTGTTTTGCCGCTCTTCTTGAATGTTTTCACCGTTGCTTCTTCACCAGGAATGCCTGCCACCACAATGTCGCCGTTGTCGGCCACTTGTTGTTGACGCACCACCACGAAGTCACCATCGAAGATGCCGGCGTTGATCATGGATTCACCACGCACGCGCAACATGAAAAGTTCGCCTTCACCTGTGAAGTCGGAAGGAACAGGAATGAGATCTTCCACGTTCTCTTGCGCCAGCACGTCGGTGCCGGCAGCAACATCGCCCACCAACGGAATGTGGCGTGAAGGGCGGCGCTCCATGGCCACTTCAGAGTTGGTGTCGAAGCGAACTTCGATGGCGCGAGGCTTCGAAGGGTCACGACGCAGGTAGCCAAGCTTCTGCAGCGTGTTGAGGTGGTTGTGCACCGTGGAAGGGGAGTTGAGGCCCACGGCCTCGCCAATCTCGCGCACCGATGGTGGATAGCCACGGTCTTGCATGGCCTGTTCGATGACCAAGAGAATTTCGCGCTGGCGGGAGGTGAGAGCTTCTGACATGGGGGAAAGCGTACAGGTGTTCGGGGGTGGGGTCAAACACCTGTTCGGAGAACGAATGTTCGGAAAAGTCTTGACACCGAACATTTGTTCGGTTAAAACTTACGAACACCCGTTCGCTACGGTGCACAGCAAACAGACCGCCCGGTCCCTACAACCCCTCAAACAAAGGAAATCCCATGGCAGTTGCAGCAATCACCATCGATCCACTCCTCGGCTCCAATAGCCAGGGCATATATGGCTCATCACTGCGCCGTCGCCCCAGCCAGGCCACGTTCCGTCGCCGTCGCCGCACCGTCGGTGCTGTGGTGGTGTTCGCCCTGGCATCGGGTTTCATCACCACCGGAGCATTCGCTTCAAATCCATCGGCTAACGAACAAGTGGTTCCTCGCACTGTGGTGGTTCAGTCCGGTGACACCATCTGGAGCATCGCTCGCACCATCGCACCAAAGGGCGGAATTGCCGATCTTGTGGCCGAGCTCATCCGTCTGAACGGCACACACCTCGAACCAGGTCAGGTCGTGCGCATTCCATAAACCGTCGTGTACGAACGGTCTATGGAATTCTTCACAATTTGTAAGAACGCAGGCACGGAAAGAAAAAGTCACCTATTGTGACTTTTCGTGCATTGCCCCGTATGCCGACATGACGACACCAAGGTGATCGACTCGCGTTCCGCCGAAGCTGGCACCGCTATTCGTCGCCGCCGTTCGTGTCCAGAATGCACGTACCGCTTCACCACCTACGAGCGCCTTGAGGGAGCGCCGCTCATGGTTCTGAAGCGTTCTGGCCTTCGCACTCCGTTCGACCGGTCCAAAGTGGTGTTCGGTGTTCGCTCGGCATGCAAGGGTCGCCCTGTTGAAGAGGCACAAATTGATGCTCTCGCTGAAATGGTCGAAGATGACATGCGTTTGGCGCAAGTGTCGGGCATCGAAATCACCTCGTCCACTGTGGGGCATTCAGTGTTGGAACACCTGAAGGCACTCGACGAAGTGGCCTACGTCCGTTTTGCCAGCGTGTACAAGAACTTCGACGGCGTTGCCGACTTCAGCCGCGAACTCGCTCTGCTGAAGCAGTCATAGACATAGCTGAAGCAGTCGTCATTATTTGTTGCGCTCGTAGCGCACAAAAACAAAGTCGCCGTTTGTTTCAAGGTTGCTCAATGTGAATGCGCGCAACGCATGTGGTGCGTACGACAAAGACGGCCCCCGTCGTCCGCCAATGTGTGGCGACACCGTGAGATTGATGGCATCCACCAGGTCTGCATTCAACAACGCGGCGTTCAACGTGGGGCCGCCCTCTACATGAATAAGCCCAGCAGGTAATTGTTGCAAAACACCAAGCAAATCAACCTCTGTTTCGCCAGCGCGAATGGAATCCACTGGCACTGTTGGCGCAGATGTGGAGGTCACCACAAACCCAGCGCCACTGGTGAACAGGGGAGCGCTGAAGTCAACGTTGCAGCTCTTGGAGACGACACCAATACGTAATCCTTGTTTCGATGGTGGGCCATATCCCTCACCCTTGGCAGTGCCAGCGCCCACCAAGACCACGGCCGCTTGCGCACGCAAACCAATCAGGCGCTGTTGATCTGCGGGACCACCCAGTGGGCCTGATCGACCATTCACGTCAATCTCGCCATCGGGAGTGGAAATCATGCACAACTCCACTGATTGGTCGGCGCGACGTTCCATGGCTCAAGTGTACGAACCACCGCTCATTCGTGGCAGAGTGACGGAATGACTAGCGACCAGAACCGCACCGTTTTCCGCACCTGCCCACTGTGTGAGGCCACCTGTGGTTTGGAAATCACCGTGAACCCACAAGAGCAGGTGGTGCGTATTCGTGGCGACAAGGACGATGTGTTCAGTCACGGCTTCATCTGTCCGAAGGGCAGCACGCTGAAGCAGTTGCACGAAGACCCCGACCGTTTGCGCAAACCCATGGTGAAGCGAAACGGCGTGCACGTTGAAGTGTCATGGGATGAAGCGTGGAAAGAAGTGGAGCGCGGTCTCACCGGCGTCATTGAGCGTCATGGCCGCGGTGCGTTGTCCGCATACTTGGGCAACCCCAATGCACACAACCTTGGGCCACAGTTGTTCAGTGGCGTGATGTTGCGCTCAATGGGAACCCGCAACATCTTCAGTGCATCATCGGTGGACCAAATGCCCATGCACGTTGCTGGTGGTTTCATGTTCGGTAGCGCGCAACATATTCCTGTTCCCGATATCGATCACACTGACTACCTGTTGATGTTGGGCGCGAACCCCTACATGTCAAACGGCAGTTTGTGCACCGCGCCCGATTACCCCGGCCGCATTCAGGCCATTCGCGCACGAGGCGGCAAGGTGGTGGTGGTCGACCCTCGTCGATCAAAGACGGCAGAAAACAGTGACGAGTGGATCTCCATTCGGCCAGGCACCGACGGCTTGTTCATGGCTGCACTCGCCAATGTGATGTTCGCTGAAGGCATCGCAAAAGTGGAACCGCGCATTGCACACCATCTGAATGGACTCGATGAGTTCCGCGCCGCGATTGCGCCATTCACTCCTGAACGCGTCACAGCAGCAACGGGAGTGCCCGTTGAAACGATCGTGCGCATTGCGCGCGAAATGTGCGCTGCTCCCACAACTGCGGTGTACGGCCGCATTGGCGTGAACACGGTTGCATTTGGTTCAACGAATGCATGGCTCGTGAATGTTCTCAGCATCATCACGGGCAATTTCGACAAGCGCGGTGGTGACATGTTCACCACTCCGGCCGCAGGTGGCGCGTCCACTCGCGGTGCAGCAGGAAAAGGCAAGGGTTTCCAAACGGGTCGTGGGCACAGTCGCGTGAGCAACAAACCCGAGGTGTTGGGTGAGTATCCCGTTGCAGTGCTCGCAGAAGAAATCCTCACGCCTGGTGAAAATCGAATTCGTGCAGCAATCACTGTTGCAGGAAACCCAGTTTTGTCGACACCGCATTCGGAACAACTTGACAAGGCTCTTGCAGACCTTGAGTTCATGGTGTCGATCGACATCTACCTCAACGAAACAACACGACACGCAGATGTGATCCTTCCTCCACCTTCTGCCTTGGAGAAGGACCACTATGACGTGGGGCTCTATGTGTATGCAGTGCGCAACATTGCGAACTACAGCCAGGCGGTGCTGCAGAAAGACCCTGATGCATTGGACGAGTGGGAGATTCTCGTGAAGATGGGTGCCATCTTGCAAGGTCTCGGCACCGATGTTGATCCTGCAGTGATGGATGATCAAACAATCACTGCGGCTGTTACGTCGGCGGTTGCGAATTCAACGTCGAACATCAGCGGTCGTGATGCAGATGAAATTCTCGCGATGCTGAACAAGGATGGCCGTCGCAGCACTGCACGCATGCTTGATTTCATGTTGCAAACAGGGCCATACGGCGCAGCATTCGGTGCGAATCCGAATGGGTTGTCGCTCGATGTGTTGTTGGCGAATCCACACGGTGTCGACCTGGGCGCGTTGGAACCTCGCATCCCTGACGGTCTGCGCACGCCAAGCGGAATGATTGAAATGTCTCCGCCACAACTCATCGCAGATCTCGTGCGTCTCGAGGCGTCAATCGATCAGGTTGATGACGACCAGATGTTGTTGGTGGGCCGACGTGATTTGAAGTCGAACAATTCATGGATGCAT
>JALQYL010000039.1 GCA_023254135.1 Ilumatobacteraceae bacterium
GAATGATTTTTAGTGATTCCCACACCTCTGCATTTCTAACACAGAATCTATCATAAGTATCACCTGATTTACCAACAGGAACATCAAATTCAAAATCTTCGTAAGAACTATAAGGTTGTGCAACACGTACATCGTAATCTACACCCGCAGCTCTTAAATTTGGCCCAGTAAAACCATAAGCCATTGCTTTTTCAGCTGTAATTGCACCTACATTAACTGTTCTATCAATAAAAATTCTATTTCTTGTGAAAAGATTTTCAAATTCTTGCCAAACAGCAGGAAACTCTTCAAGAAAAGCATCAAGTTTTTCAAATGCTTTTTGGCTCCAATCTCTTTCAAATCCACCTATTCTACCCATATTTGTAGTTAAACGTGCGCCACAAATTTCTTCATAGATTTCATATATTTTTTCTCTATATTGAAAAACATATAAAAATCCTGTATAAGCACCTGTATCAACACCAAGAATAGAGTTACAAATAATATGATCTGAAATTCTAGCTAATTCCATTACAATAACTCTTAAATATTGAGCACGTTTTGGTACTTCGATATTTAATAATTTTTCTAATGTCATCCACCAAGCCATATTATTAATAGGAGATGAACAGTAGTTCATTCTATCTGTAAGTGGTGTAATTTGGTAAAAAGGTCTGTTTTCAGCTATTTTTTCAAAAGCTCTGTGAATGTATCCAATAGTTGGTTCTGCTTCTACAATTCGTTCACCATCCATTAATAGGATGTTTTGAAAAATTCCGTGAGTTGCAGGGTGAGTTGGTCCTAAATTAAGGATTGCCAATTCACTTCCGTCTTCATTTTGACGCTCTTGAATTATTTTATTGTAGCGATGTTCAGCTGGTAATACTATATTAGACATAGTTTACTATTTTTTTCTTTTTTAACAATTGTTAATGGTTCTTCCAAAGAATCTATCGTCTTTATCCGTTCTTCCTGAATCCTCCATAGGAAATTCTTTTCTTAACGGAAAAGAGACCATTTCATCCATATTTAAGATTCTAACTAGATTAGGATGTCCTGTGAAGATAATCCCATAAAAATCATAAGTTTCTCTTTCCATCCAGTTTGCAGATTCAAAAAGAGAAGTTATTGATGGTAATTCTGGTTGTGTTCCGCTGATGAATGTTTTTACTCTAATTCTGGTGTTAGTAAACCAATTGTGTAAATGATAAACCACACAAAATTGCTCGCTATTCTCATTTTCAGGGTAGTGAACACCACATAAATCAGTTAAGAAATGAAAGTTAAGCGTTTTATCTTCTTTCATAAATTGAAGAATCTCTACAATTGAATTAGCTTCTGCTTCTAGCACAAAAACACCATATTCTGTTCTGAAATGATTCACTTTTTGTCCAAAAGCTTCTTGCAATTTATTTTGTATTTCTAAGGTATCTAGCGCCATAGTTATTCTATATTATAAGAAGCTAAAAGTTCTTTATATTCATCTGAATTTCTTCTTCTAGAAGATTCGTTTTTTACTAATTCTTGCAAATGCATTACACCATCAACAATTTGTTCTGGTCTTGGAGGACATCCAGGCACATAAACATCTACAGGAATTACTTTGTCTATTCCTTGTAAAACAGAATAGGTATCAAAAATTCCACCTGAAGAAGCACAAGCTCCAACAGCAATCACCCATCTAGGTTCAGACATTTGTTCATATACTTGACGTAATATAGGCGCCATTTTTTTTGAAATAGTTCCCATCATTTCAGTGACCCGAGTCACTAATCAGGTGGTCTCCGACGCAGACATAACGACGAGCATTACTGTCGAGTGCGATGAATCCTTTTGCTCAGTTCTTTCCCCGATTGTTTTCGCTGGCCCGTCGCCATCTGATCCTCACCAGCGTCCTTGTACTTCTTTGTCTCGTATTCGCATTCTTCGGGTTCTGGATTGGGTTCATACAGATCGTTGTGTTGTTGGTGCCCATTGCACTCATTGCATGGACACTCATCGCACGGCGTATTGCAAAACGTGGTGAGAGTGGCGGCATGTCAGAGGCGATAGCCGTGTGTTCCTACATTGCGCTCGCATCGGTGGCCACATTCGCCATCATTCAGGCGGTGCCGTACGGCAAAGACCACACCAACCCCAGCAACTACAACCGTCAGTACGAGCCCAACTGGGATTCCACTGCCACACGTGATCTTGTGGTGCGTGCTTGTTATGGCTGCCACAGCAACGAAGTGGAATATCCCAGTTATTCCAAGATTGCTCCCATCTCATGGATGGTGGCAAGTCATGTTGACGAAGGTCGCAGTGCGGTGAACTTCAGCACCATCACCAAGGATGGCAATGCGAACCATGACCTGCGCGAAAGCATTGAGATCATTCAAGAGGGCGAAATGCCTCCCAGTTATTACACGCACTTCGGAAAGCATCCCGAGGCAAAGTTGACGGCTGAAGAACGGCAGCAACTGATTGCCGGCCTTACTGCCACCGCCAACAGATAATTCTGCGAATTTCCCCACCACAATGGTGGGGTGAGCAACACCACCTTCAACACCGACGGAGGCATTCATGAAGTGCCCCTTGGTGGCACCGTGGGCAAGTTGTGGTTGTGTGGAAAACACTTCATCGGCCCCAACGTTGAGGCTGTTCGAAACGACTTCAACATTCACACGGTGGTGTGCCTGGTGGAGGAACATGAACTGCACCTGCGCTACGACGACTATGTGCAGTGGCATGTAGAGAATGCTGGCAACGGTGGCCTGTGGTACCCCATGCCCGACCTCACGTATCCCGCTCTTGATGAGTGCCTTGATTTCGTGGAGAACGTCACCAGCATCGTGCGCGACAAAGGCAACGTGTTGGTGCATTGTGCCGCCGGCATCGGTCGCGCTGGCACTACCGCCACGGCAATTTGCATGATGTTGGGCTACGAAATGGAAGATGCACTCAAACATGTACGCATGCATCGCCCCATGGCGGGACCAGAAGCAGGAACACAGATCCAGTTCATCGAGGAACTGGCAGAACATCTACAGGCTTGAACACCCCTCTAGATTGTTGCGGTGACTGTTCATCGCATTGTCTCCCCCATAGACGGATCCGTTGTTGCCGAACGAGAGTTGGCCACTGATTCACAGATTGAAAATGTGCTGGCAGCCGCAGAACGCGCCCGCACAACATGGCGCAGCACACCCATTGAGGAACGTGCCCGTTTGTGCGAGGCAATGGTGCAATACCTGGAGCGCAACATCAATGTCATTGCTCCGGAGATCACTGCACAAATGGGTCGACCCATTCGGTATACACCCAACGAGATTCTGCGTGGTGCACAAGAACGTGCGCGCTACATGATGTCGATTGCCGGGACATCACTGGCAGATTTGTCGGTGCCGCACGTTGACGGCTTCACCAAGTTCATCCGTCGCGAACCCGTGGGCACGGTGCTCATTGTGGCGCCCTGGAATTATCCGTACCTCACGGCCATCAACTCCATGATTCCAGCCCTGATGGCGGGAAACACCGTGATCATGAAGCACGCGTCGCAAACATTGTTGTGTGCCGAACGCTTCAGCGAAGCATGTGCGGCGGCCGGATTCCCCGACGGCGTGTTCCAGCATGTGCACGCGTCACATGGTTCCGTGGAGAAGATGATCGGTGATGCACGCATCAATTTCGTGGTCTTCACAGGTTCCGTTCAAGGCGGTGCTGCAATGGAACGTGCAGCCGTTGGTCGCTTCATCGGAGTTGGCACCGAGCTCGGCGGCAAGGACCCCAGCTATGTGCGAGCCGATTGTGATCTTGCATTGGCTATCTCCGAGAACGTGGACGGAGCCTTCTTCAATTCAGGTCAATCGTGTTGCGCCATCGAACGTATCTACGTGCACGACAGCGTGTACGACGCATTTGTGGAGGGTTTCGTTGACCTTACGCGTCAATACGTGCTGGGTAATCCACTGAATGAAAACACCACCATCGGACCCATGGTGAATGCCGGCGCAGCAGAATTTGTTCGTCAACAAGTGTCTGCAGCAATCGCCGCCGGTGCCACCGCACTGGTGGATGAATCACATTTCGCCGCTGCAGAAGCAGGGACTGCATACATGGGACCAACGGTTCTCACCAATGTGAACCACGCAATGCACGTGATGCGGGAAGAATCCTTTGGTGCGGTGATTGGCATCATGCGCGTTGGCAGTGATGACGAGGCGGTTCGTCTCATGAACGACTCGCCATACGGGCTCACCGCATCTATCTGGACTCAAGATGCAACAACGGCACAATCATTGGGCGACCGTATTGAGACCGGCACGGTGTTCATGAATCGTTGCGATTATGTGGACCCCACGTTGGTGTGGACTGGCGTGAAAGACACTGGCTCGGGCATTGCGTTGTCGCAACTGGGGTACAACGCATACACCCGTCCGAAGTCATTTCATTTGAAGCTGAACTCCTAAGCCGCGCGCTTGCGTCGGCGGCGAGCCGTGGTGGGCAGAATCAAACCTGCCGCTACAGCCAACGTGATGGGCACTGCAATCAATACCCGCGTGGTGGTGGAAGTCTTGGCTGCTGCACCGAATGCGACACCGATACCCAACACAATGGGAGTACCGCCATTGTTGACACCCTTCAGCACCAACCGGTGGTTTCCCTTTTCAAGCGATGCAGGTACGGCGAAACGTCCGCTCACTATTCCTTCGTCACTGGCGGTCAATTCGCCCAACTTCGTGGGGGTTGAGAACATCCACACTTCAATGGGCTCGTTGGTTGAGTAGCCAGAGGCCTGCACTTGGATGAAATCGCCATCCTGCAATCGCAAATTGCCGTCAGCATCCAGAGCAATCGCCTCACCGGTAGAGGAAACACCAGAAACTGTGGTGGTGATTCCTGCCGTTGAAGTCACGAGAGAGTTGTTTGATCGAGAGACCGCAATCGATGACTCTTCTCCATCAACAATCGCACCTGCAGAACCCAGCGGAGCCGAGGGTGCATCTGGCGCAGTGGCCGCGTCGCTGCTGCTCGGAGCGGCAGTGATCACCGGAGCAAGTGTGGTGGTGGTGGATGAAGTGGTGGAAATTGATTGATTGCTCAGTCCCGATGTGCTGGCCACCGTTGTACCTGGTGCAATCGTGGCAATTGCCGACTGACCCACTGCAACCGTTGTGGTGGGCGCAGTTGTTGCCGGCGCAACGGTGGTGGTTGTCGTAGTAGTGGTCGTGGTTGTCGTGGTGGTACTGGTGGTGGTTGTTGGAGCCACGGGGAACGACGCCTGGTACAAGTAGTCGCCGAATTGACCTGCGATGATCGAGTCACCCGCGTCTGTCATGTAGGCGGCAAACCATGGACGTATCTGGTCGTCCTTCCATGCTTGCCATGTTGCGCCCGCGTTGTACGAGGTGAACAAGTAACCATCCTGTGCGACGGCAAAAACGTTCTGACCATCGGTGGACGTTTGCACGTATCGATATGTCTGGTTCGGCAATGCGGACATCTGTGTCCAGGTTGCGCCATAGTCGGTGGACTTCAATACGGTGTCGTACAACGTGGTTGCGTACACGATGCTTCCGTCGCTCGTGGAGTCCATGCTGGTGTAATAACGAGAAGTGGAAGCTTCCCTGTGTACCCACGTTGCACCGTAGTCACTGGAGCTCCACATGGTTCCGCCATATGCGCCAGCAACGATGTAGCGACCGTTGCTTGACATGGTGAGCGCTGACATTGATGGCTCAAGTGTCACCGATGTCCATGTTGCACCGTAGTCACTGGATAATTTCACGTAGTTGCCACCAGGAATCGCGATGCGAGAACCGTCGGAAGACATGCCTGGCTGAGACCACCACGCATCACCCAACGTTGACTGGTGCGTCCACGACACGCCGTAGTTCGAAGAGGTGTACACAGGTCCATTCGCCACGTCGACAACCATGTACCGGCCGTTTGCGGACGTTGCTGCTCCGCGCCAGTCTCGAGTGCCAGGGCCAGAGATTGATGACCATGTTGCGCCGGAGTCAGTAGAGCGCACAAGAGTGGTGCCGAAAGCTGCTCCAATCAATGTGGTGCCATCACTTGAACCAGCAACTGCGATCCAATCGCGTGCTTGATCCGTGGCGCGTGTTGTCCAAACAGGTGCCGCAGATGTGGATGACACGCCCAGACCCACCATGCTGACAATTACTGCGATAAGTACTGCACGAGAGACCGAACGGCGAGGCTTCATTGTGGTGTTCTCCTGTGTTTGTATCAGACAGATACAATCTATCAATTGCTGAGAGCGCCTCGCACAATTTCGTCTATTACAGACTTCTCGTCCAATCTTTCATAAGGTGACATCATGTCCGCGAAAAAGAAACCAGTTCCTTATTCGCGGCCACGCCTTTCCCGTTCCGAGGGCGAAGTTGCCCTCATGAAGGCTGCATACGAGCTGATGACAGAAATTGACGTCGCCGACATCACCACCACGGATATTGCAGAGCGGGCCGGGCTCAACAGAGCCCACATCTCTCGTTACTTCACAACACGCAACGAACTGCTGTCTGCAGCAATTGAATACGACTTCTTTGAGAGGTTCAATCGAGTGATTGAATCCCGAAAGTCAGACCCATCCGTTCAATATGACCTGTTTGGCGCCGAGGCAGACCAACTGCGGCTTCGAAACAAAGTGGTGGCGTACCTCATATCAGTTGGCGTACCGCAAGCTCGGTTCCACGAATCACAGCGCTTTCTCACTGAGCGTCTCACAATGTTCTTGCACAACGATGAAAATTCAGAACGCACCAACAATCTCCTGGGCAAGATGAGTGCGTTATTGATGATCGGATACCAAGCAAGTGGCGAACTCATTGAAGCCACAGAACAAGACCGTGCCGACATGTTGCAACTAATGGCCGTTTTGCCATCGAACATGAAACCAATTGAGAAACTGTTGGGCTGGAAATAGAACTCACAAGTTGATGGAGATGCGGTGCGCAATGTGTCGTGACGACGTGCCCACGCGTAACTCAACATCGCCGTCCCACTGAGTCCACCGTGATGCTTCAAGATCCCACGTGCGGTATGCATTCGAATCCAACTGAATGCGCAACGTTTCGTTTCCGCCTGCAGCCACTGCAACGCGGCCGTATCCCACCAGTTTCTGGTCCGGCTCATCGTGTGCAAGGCCCGCACGATTCACCTTATGCGCATACACCTGCACCACTTGCACACCATCGCGCGACGATGCGTTCGAGAGCGATGCTTCCACGGTAAATGCATCGAGTGCAGCCGCACTGGTCACTTCCACTGTTGCGTAACCCAAACCGAAGCCAAAGGGGAACAATGGCTCTCGCCCCACCGTGTCGAACCAGCGGTATCCGATGAGACGACCCTCCAAGTACTTTGCAGTGCCGTTGCGTCCGGGGTGATGTTCGAAGGCGGGAGTGTCCTCTAGCTTGCGCGGGAACGTAACGGGCAAACGGCCTGATGGTTCTGCTTCGCCGAGCAACACGTCCATGAGCGCATCGCCCATTTCCTGACCAGGGAACCAGGCGTACAGCACTGCGTCAACCTCATCAAGCCAGGGCATGGAGACCGGCGAGCCAGCATTGACCACCACAATCGTCTTCTTGCTCACCTTTGCAACTTCAGAAATGAGTCGGTCCTGTTCACCGGGCAACGCGATGGTGTCACGGTCCCAACCTTCGCTCTCCCAATCGTCATTGGTGCCCACCACCACAACGGATACATCGCAGCGTGCAGCAAC
This sequence comes from Ilumatobacteraceae bacterium, assembly GCA_023254135.1. Lineage (GTDB taxonomy): Bacteria > Actinomycetota > Acidimicrobiia > Acidimicrobiales > Ilumatobacteraceae > UBA2093. The sequence continues at coordinate 7,712 of JALQYL010000039.1, forward strand.
ATCGGCCGCTTCCGACACTTGATCACCAACGATGGGCGCCATGGCACCGATGTTGATGCCTGAAATAGAACCGCCAGTGGGGTTGTAGGACTGCTCCAACATCATGCGATAGGTGCGGCCAGCTTCCAGCGTGGCGCTGGCAACTTTCTCGTGTTTACCCATACCGAAATATGAACCACCGTTCGGATCGCCGGTGTTGTTCAGCAATTCAACGCCATCGATGCTCCACACCACGTCGCCCACGGACTCCACACTGAATGCCCACTCACCTGACACGTCGGGGACAAAATCGAGCATGAAACGTGCGCCGAATCCGATGGCGTTGCCTTTACGACCCAGTGGGTCGCCAAACCACATGATGTGGAATCGATCAGGCGTTTCCGTCTTGCCGGGTGTCGCCGATGCATCGGAAAGCAACGATGATTCGCCAAAGAACTGCAATTGCGCATTCTGCACGTTTCGCGCATTGAGTGCAGGCAGCTTCTTGTTGATGTTGCAACCCGGGGCAAATTCAATGGTGATGGCTTCACCGATTCGCTGCTCCATGGCATCGCGTGGATGCGACACACGAGTAGGTGTCACATGCGCACTGCCACCACCCATCACCATGGCCGACTCAGCGTTGGGTCCGATGAGCGCAATCGATGCGACATCTTCAGCAACGAGCGGCAACGCGCTGTTTTCATTCTTCAACAACACCATGCAAGCTGCAGATGCCTCACGGAGAATTGCAAGGTCATTGGCGTCATTGCGTGTTGTTTCTTCTGGCGAAGCCTCCGAGAGACCACCTGTGCGATGCATCAACATGAGCACGTTGCGTGCGCGTTCACGAATGGTTTCCGGCGAGACGTCGCCCGCATAGACGGCGTCAAGCAATTTCTGGCCGCGATGAAGAGGTGGTCCCGGCATTTCCAGGTCAAGTCCTGCGTTGGCGCCTTCCACCGTGGAATGCAATCCGAACCAGTCGCTGATCACCGCGCCATCGAAGCCCCACTCGGTACGCAACACATCGGTGAGTAACCATTGTGAGTCGGCGGCATACGGGCCATTCACTCGGTTGTACGACGACATGATGCTCAAGGTGTTGGCTTCTTTCACTGCCACCTCGAACGGATACAGATACACCTCGCGCAATGTGCGCTCGTCAATCTGCGAGTCGATGGTCATTCGCTCGAACTCCGTGTCATTGCCCACGAAGTGCTTGATGCAGCTGGCCACGCCCTGCGACTGCACGCCCATCACGTATTCATACGCGGTCATTGCAGTGAGATACGGATCTTCACTCATGCATTCAAAGTTGCGACCACCAACTGGCGTGCGGTGCAGGTTGACAGTGGGCGCAAGATGCACACGTGCGCCCTTGGCAATCACTTCTCGACCGAGCAACTCACCAATGCGGCGCTGCAGGTCACGATTCCACGTGGCAGCAATGCCGGTGCTGCACGGAACGTTCATGGAAGCGGGGCCATCAAATCGCGCTCCCCGAACGCCTGCGGGGCCATCGCTGACCTTCATCCGCTCAATGCCAAGGCGCTGAATGGGCTCGGTGAACCACATGTTGCGACCCGCAAGCAAGGTGACCTGCTCTTCCAGGGTCAGTTGATCCAAAAGGTCGTCCACGGGGCTACTCACATCGCCGATTCTCCCATGCCTCCGTAGGCTGATGGGGTGTCGAAGTTGTTTTCGTTCCCCAACCCTGCCAACGACACCTCGGCGCGCATTGTTGCTGCCGGCGTGGTGGCCATGGCAATTGTCTTCATCATTACTGGTAACGGCTGGCTGCTGTTCCCCCTCACCTATGGCTTTGCCGCCCGCGTTGCAAGTGGCCCCACTCTCAGCCCACTTGGTCAACTCTCGGTGCGCGTTCTCACTCCACTCATCAAGGTGGAACACAAGATGGTGCCTGGCCCTCCCAAGCGATTTGCACAAACGGTTGGCCTGGTGTTCACCGCCACTGCCAGCGCGCTGTACTTGGCTGACAACGTGGGCGCAGCACGCATCGTGATTGCCATGCTCACTGTGGCAGCAAGCCTGGAAGCATTCCTCGGCTTCTGCTTGGGCTGCAAAATGTTCGCCATTCTCATGCGTCTTGGCCTCATTCCCGAGGAAGTATGCGCAGAGTGCAACGACATCTCGCTTCGCCTTCGCAATAACGCGCAGTAATTTTCGCCATGACCGATTCCACCGAAATCTTGAATGAGGCTGCGTCTCGCCGCACCTTCGCCATCATTTCGCACCCCGACGCGGGTAAGACCACTCTCACCGAAAAGTTCTTGCTGTACGCAGGCGCCATTCAAACCGGTGGCGCAGTGAAGGCTCGTGGTGATCGTCGGTCAGCAACATCCGACTGGATGGAGATGGAGAAGCAGCGCGGAATTTCCATTTCATCCACCGTGCTGCAATTCCCCTATCGCGACTGTGTGTTCAACCTGCTGGATACTCCAGGTCACCGTGACTTCTCCGAAGACACCTACCGCGTGCTGTCGGCCGTAGATGCCGTCATCATGGTGCTCGACGTTGCCAAAGGTATTGAGCCCCAAACATTGAAGTTGTTTGAGGTGTGCCGTGCACAAAATCTGCCCGTCATCACCTTCTTCAACAAGTACGACCGCCCCGGCCGTGACCCGTTGGAATTGCTCGACGAGGTAGAGCAACAAATCGGTTTGCGCCCCACTCCTGTTACGTGGCCCGTTGGTCAGTCGGGAGATTTCCGCGGCGTGATCGATCGTCGCACCGGCGACTTCATTCGTTTCACCCGTGTGGCGCGTGGTTCATCCATCGCTCCCGAGGAGATAGTTCCTGCCGACCAAGCCGCCGCCGAGGAGGGTGCCGCATGGAAGACCGCACTTGATGGCTGCGGTCTGCTCGACGCCATTGGTGCCGATGTTGATGTGGAGAGTTTCCTCGCAGGCGAGAGCACTCCCGTGTTCGTTGGTTCGGCCATCACCAACTTCGGCGTGCAGATGCTTCTTGATGCAGTGGTGGACATGGCACCTGCACCCATGGAGCGCAATGACGTCAACGGTACGCCTCGCCCCCTCGACGAAGAATTTGCGGCCTTCATCTTCAAGATTCAGGCCAACATGGACCCGAACCACCGCGACCGCATCGCATTTGCACGTATCTGTTCGGGAAAGTTCGAGCGCGGCATGGATGTGGATTGTGCACGCACCGGCAAGAACGTGGGAACCAAGTACGCCACCACTGCATTTGGCTCCGAGCGCGAAACAATTGAAGAGGCCTACCCCGGCGATGTGATCGGCATCATCAACACGTCCGGACTTCAAATTGGCGACACATTGCACGCAGGAAAAACCGTGGAGTTCCCACAGCTCCCCCGCTTTGCACCCGAGGTGTTCGCCACTGCACGCCCGCTCGATTCATCGAAGTTCAAGCAGTACCGCCGCGGGTTGCAGCAGTTGGATGAAGAAGGTGTGGTGCAGGTGCTGCGCGACCCCGACATGGGCGATGCCGACCCCATTCTTGCTGCTGTCGGTCAGTTGCAGTTCGAGGTTCTTGCGCACCGTTTGGCGCACGAGTTCAATGCACCCACTGAAATCTTGAACACCGATTACCAGGCCATTCGCATCACCGACAAAGAGTCGGCACCGCGTTTGCGCGAAATTGGCGGCATTCGAATCTTGCGCCGCAGTGACGATGCATTGGTGGCGTTGTTCCAAAGCAAATACCGTTTGCAACGTTTGGAAGCAGACGAACCCGCCCTCACTCTCATCCCCATCCTCGCGGGCAGCAGGGATTAGCCATGATCCTCATCGACGCAGAAGGCCTCACCGCCTCGCGTCCGGGACGTGCATTGTTCACCAACGTCTCGGTCACCGTGAGCACCGGCGATCGATTGGGAGTAGTCGGCCTGAACGGCTGCGGCAAGAGCACGTTGCTGCGCATTCTCTCGGGAGAAAATGAACCCGATGCTGGTGTGGTGCGCCGCGGACGCAACGCGCGAATTGGAGTGCTACCACAGTTGCCCGTGTTGCCGCCAGGCACCGTGCGCGATGCAGTGGGCGGCGGTTGGCAAGGCGAAGCAATGCTCGACAAGTTGGGCATGGGTGCCATGGTGGAAGCGGACACGCGCGAACTCTCCGGTGGTCAGGCCAAGCGCGTTGCACTGGCGCAACTTCTCGCTGGTGAGTGGGATTGTCTCATTCTCGACGAACCCACGAACCACCTAGACCTTGATGCCATCAGTTTCCTGGAAGACACATTGGCGAAGTACACCGGCGGACTCATCATGGTCACGCACGATCGGCACGTGCTTGACAAGGTCACCACTCGCGTTCTCGAACTTGATCGCGGCAACGGATACGTGCACATACCGCAGGGCATCAATGCAGGGTCTGGTTACGCCGCATACCTGGCCGCTCGCGCCGAACGTGAGGAAAACGCAGCCACTGCGGAACAGGTGCGCAAGAACGCCGCGAAGAAAGAACTCGCCTGGTTGCGTCGTGGAGCACCCGCTCGCACGGCAAAACCAAAGGCCCGTATTGCCGCAGCTGAAGCGCTGATTGCACAACGACCCGATGCCCCTGCGCGTGAAGGTGCGCTCGGTCTTGACCTTGGAAGCAAGCGTCTCGGTTCAAAGGGAATCGAGTTTCATGGCGTGGGCTTCACATGGCCCGATGGTCATGAAGTGTTGCGTCCCTTTGATCACGCGTTAGAACCAGGTGATCGTTTGGGAATCGTTGGTCCGAACGGCGCAGGCAAGAGCACGTTGCTGGAGATGATTGCCGGTCGTCTGCAGCCAACGGTGGGCACCATTGATATTGGTCGCACCGTGGTGGTGGGTTATTACGATCAGCTCGGACGTGAACTCAACTTGTCCCAACGCGTGCGCGAAGCCGTGGCTGGCGACAAGGGTGCGCCAAGCGTTGAAGACCTGAACCTCATGAAGCGATTCTGGTTCGACGGCGATGCACAATTTGCACCGATTGGCACATTGTCAGGTGGTGAACGCCGTCGTCTGCAGCTTCTTCTCACTCTCATTGAACAGCCCAATGTTTTGTTGCTCGACGAACCCACCAACGATCTTGACCTTGACACATTGCGCGCACTCGAGGATTACCTGGATGACTGGCCCGGCATTGTGGTGGTGGTCAGCCACGACCGCGCCTTCATTGACCGTACGGTGGAAGAGATTTTTGCTCTTGATGGCGATGGTGGTGCTTCTTTGATGGTGGGCGGCGTCGATGCATGGTTGCGTCAACGCACTGCACGACCTGCTTCGCAACGCGCCATGCCCGCACAACGTACGGGTGCACAGAAGGCTGCAACTGCACAGGCAACCACGGCTTCTGCTGCACAACCGAAAAAAAAGCGCAGCCCCAGCACGCTGAATCGCCTCATTGCCAACAACGAAAAGGATCAGGAAAAGCGCAATAAACGCAAAACCGATCTTGAAGACTCCATTGCCAAGGCGGGCAACGACCACGAGAAACTCGCCGCGCTCAGCACCTCACTCGCTGAAGTGCAAACACAAATTGACGCACTCGAAAACGAATGGCTCGAGCTCACCACCGAACTCGAGAGTTAGACGAGGAATGACGCGAGGTCGACGGCAGTAATGCCGGCGAGAGTGTCGCGTCGAATCATGCGACCGTTCACGTCGTTGCGCATGGGCACATCAACGACATGCGGCACAGCCAACACCG
>JALQYL010000003.1 GCA_023254135.1 Ilumatobacteraceae bacterium
AGTTCTGCGCGAGGCTGGCTTGGTGGACTCTCGTCGCGACGGCACGTGGCTGTGGTACTTCGTTGTTCCTGGCAGCCTGGACGCATTGTCCGACTTCTTGCGCTAACGCAGGAAATGCTCGCCGTAGCCGGGGTCGCTGGGCCAGTTCGGCTGGAACAGGTGCCACTGTTCAGGTGCACGGCGAATGAGACCTTCTAGTTCGTGAGCGATGGCCTGCATGCCCGCAGCCACTGACTCGCGCAAGCCACCCACTCGTTCGATGTTGACGGGCGGACGCACCACCCCGTGATGTCCATCCACCTTGGATGTGAAGTACACGCCCACCGGAATCACCGGAGCACCCGAACGCAAACTCAACATGGCAGGACCGGCAGGAAGAGTTGTTTTTTCACCGAAGAACTCCACCTCTACCCCACCGCCTTGAATGTCGCGATCCGACAGCAAACACACGATTTCGTTCTTCTTCAACGCAGCAAGAATCGCCGGTGCGGCTTCGGGTCCGAGCGGCACAACGCGCATGCCCAGGTCGCTACGAAGCTTGGCGAACCATTCGAACAACTCGGGTGGATTCAGCGGTTCCACGATGACGGTCATGTGATGCCCCCGATCGGCCATCCAACGACCGGCCCATTCCCAGCCACCAAGATGCGGCAACGCCACGATGACGCCTTTGCCTTTTTCCAGCGCGGTTTCAATGTGATGAAACCCATCGACTGACAAGTGATTGTCCACGTACTTCTTCGACAACGAAGGCAATCGAAAGCTCTCGGTGTAGTACCGCATGTAACTATCGAAGGCTTGCTGCGATGCACGACGAAGCGCCAGCGAGCTCAATGACGGCGTGACGCGTTTGAGATGACGTTCGATCATGTGTCGTTTGTTGCGCAACGACAACGCAACACCGGGAGCCAGCAGCGCTACCGCACCCTGCGACAAAGGAGCCGGTGTAAGCCTGGCAATGAGTGAACCAACCTTGTATCCACCAACGGTGAACGCATCGGAAAGTTGGTCGAATGCGCTAGCCATTGCGTTGGCGACGACGTTGGCGCGACACGACTGACAATTGGCGACGAGATGCACGTGCACTCTGGCGGGTAACGCGGCGTACATGACGCACCTCGCGCTTCGCCTTCACGGTGTGCGATACCTCGGCCTGCTTCCACACCACCACAAAACGCTGAACGGCAGTGATGACGGTGAGTACCAACATGACCCACAGCACGGGTACGAGCAGCGAATCGAACAGCAATCCAAAGAGCAGCACAATGATGCGCTCGGCGCGCTCCATGAGTCCGCCCTTGGCGTACAACCCAAGTGCTTCTGCTTTGGCCCGTTCGTACGAGATGAGCGAAGAAAATCCCATGATGGCCATGGGCAACAAAGCGAGATGCGGACTCTTCTCCGATGCGAAATACCAGGCCACACCACCGAACAGCACCGAATCGGTGACGCGATCAATGACGGAGTCGAAGAAAGCGCCGCGTTGGCTTGCTGTATTCGAAGCCTTGGCCAATGCTCCGTCGAGCATGTCGGGCAAGGCAGCAAGAATCACCAGCGCAAACCCACCACGCAGTGCGCCCTGAGCAATTGCCACGGATGCTGCAATGGCAAAGAGAATTCCGAGAATCGTGAGATGGTCGGGAGACATACCGGTACGGCGCAGCAACATGCCGACGGGGCGAACGACCTTTTCGATCGGTGCGCGAAAACTGCCATCTAACATTCAGCGAACGCTATCCCTATGCGGGGGTTGAATCGGGGTTTGCCGATTCGGGGTTGTCTTCCACCAGTGTTTCCACAATGCGGCCATCCACAGCGTCAACGAGCACCAAGCCTCGATGAACGGGCGGTTCCTCGGTGCTGTAGGCAAAGATGCGCCATGTCGGACGGCTGCGCAATCCGCGCCATACCTGCTGTGCTGAAGCATGCCCCACAGGGAATCCGACCGTCTTGGTAGCCAACACCAATGCTTCTGATTCGTTGATGGTCATGCGCCATCCGCTGGACACGCTGATGATGCCCATGATCGCAAGAAGGACTGCGGCGAACACCAGCCCACCGTTGAACAGTTGCGAATCTTTCGAATCAGCAAGAGCCCAACCTCCCACACAGAGCGCCGCCAACACCAAGTAGATGTAGCCAGGAATGCGACGACGACTGTTGTCGGGAAAGTCGTATGCAGCGATGTGATCCACTGCATTGAGATCATCGGGAAGTTGATCGCGGATGTCGTCTGTCATTGGTCCCCCTTGGGCCAGGCCGCCCGCACTTTTGATGCGGTGAGCGGAAGTGATTCGGGCAGTGTGCGAGTTTCAGCCACTGACGTCATGAAGTTTGAGTCTCCATTCCATCGTGGAACGATGTGCACGTGCAGATGTTGCGAGATGCTGCCGCCGGCGGCTGCGCCGAGATTGATGCCCACGTTCAGTGCATGTGGTGCATGCGACGACTTCAGAGCCAGGGTTGCATCGCGAACGAGTTTCCATACATCAGCTGACTCTTCTGCCGTGAGGTCTTCCAGGTGTGCCACTTCCCGATAGGGAAGCACCAAGATGTGACCCGAGGCGTATGGGAATGCATTCAAAATGGCAAATGCATGCGATGAACGGTGAACGATGTAGGCCTCTTCGTCGGACAAACCCGAGTTCAGAATATTGGTAAACACCGAGACCGATGGGTCGCCGGATTGTCCCAGCACACCATTGATGTACTCGGCTCTCCAACCGTTCCACAGTCGGTCGAGACTCACTGAGAACTCGTCTCGCTTTCCGACACCTCAGCACGCAAATTGGCGATGAATGTTGCCAATGGAACATCGCGATCAACTTCGCCACCGCGCGGATTGACGCCCACGGTATTGCCTTCAACATCGGAGTCGCCCACCACCAACACGTATGGCACCTTGCTGGTCTTTCCGTTGCGAATGCGCTTACCCAATGGTTCGTCGGCGTAATCAATGTCAACACGGAAGCCGGCGGCTTTCAATTGCTTCACCACGGAGTCTGCGTATTCGTCATGCGCAGCTGCCACTGGCAACACGCGCACTTGCTCGGGAGCCAGCCATGTGGGGAATGCGCCGGCATAGTGCTCGGTGAGCACTCCGAAGAATCGTTCGATGGAACCGAACAATGCGCGGTGCAACATGATGGGGCGATGACGTTGGCCGTCGGTGCCCACGTATTCCAGGTTGAAACGTTCGGGGTTGTTGAAGTCAGCCTGAATTGTGCTCAACTGCCACTTACGTCCAATGGCATCACGTACATCAACGTCGATCTTGGGGCCATAGAACGCAGCGTCGCCTTCTTTGATGCCGTATGCAAACCCGTGCTTGTCCAACGCCTGACGCAGTGCATCGGTGGCCTTTTCCCAAATTTCATCGGAGCCCACGAACTTCTCGGGGTCCTTGGTGGACAGATTGAATTCGAACTCGGTGAATCCGAATCGACGCAACACCGACAAGATGAAATCGAGCAATGACGCGATCTCATCGGCCATCTGATCTTCGGTGCAGAAGATGTGGCTGTCGTCCTGAGTGAAACCACGAATACGCATGAGACCGTGCAACGTTCCGGCACGCTCGTATCGATACACGTTTCCAAGTTCAAACAATCGCAGAGGAAGCTCGCGGTAACTACGTTGGCGACTGTCGAAGATGAGACAGTGCATGGGGCAGTTCATCGGCTTCATGTAGTACGTGCCGTTGTCCATTTCCATGGGCGGATACATGCCATCGGCGTAGTAACCAAGGTGACCCGACTTCGCAAACAGGTTCGCATTTGCAAGATGTGGCGTGTACACGAATTGATAGTCACCATCCTGGTGACGTTGACGGCTGTAGTCCTCCATGAGTTTGCGCACGATGGCGCCCTTTGGATGCCATACGGCAAGACCGCCACCCAATTCCTGCGGGAAGGACAACAGGTCGAGTTCGTTCACCAGTTTGCGATGGTCACGCTTCGCGGCTTCTTCCAAACGATGCAAGTGCTCTTTCACGGCCGCATCGGATTCCCATGCGGTGCCATATATGCGCTGCAACATGGGGCCCTTTTCATTGCCGCGCCAATAGGCACCCGCAACTTTCATGAGGGCAAAGTGACCGAGGCGTGACGTGGTGGGCACATGAGGGCCGCGACACAAGTCGACGAACTCGTCGGAGTTGCGATACACGCTGATGGTGCCGGCATCGCCCACTTCTCCACTGTCGTTGCCGTCTGCAGAACCAGAGGACACGCGCTCGATGATTTCGCACTTGTACTTCTGTTGGGCAAACAGGTGCAAGGCATCGTCGGCAGAAAGTTCAGAGCGAGTGAATGGCTGGTTGGCCTTCATGATCTCGCGCATGCGCGCTTCGATGGACGACAAGTCGTCGTCGGAGAAAGTTTTGCCATCAGGCAATTCGAAGTCGTAATAGAAACCATCTTCAATGGCAGGACCAATGGAGAATTGCGCCCCCGGGAACAACTGCACCACGGCTTGTGCCAGCACGTGAGCTGTGGAATGTCGCAGCACGTGGCGTCCAGCCTCGGTGTCGTGGGTGATGATGGACACGGTGACGCCGTTGGTCAGTGGCGCGCTGAGGTCGACTTCAACGCCGTTGATAGTTCCTGCCACCGCGGCCTTGGCTAAGCGTGAACCAATGGAGGCGGCAAGGTCGGCAACGCTGGAGCCCTGAGGCAACGAGCGCGCAGAGCCGTCGGGAAGAAGAACGGAAATCTCAGACATGGGAAGCCCATTCTACGGAGCATCAGCACACCACTTCTGCCCCATTTTCCAGCCAACGAGCAGATTTAAGCGACAGCGGCCTCAGGCGTGGGGATGGATTCTGCCTTTTTGGTGGCATACACATTGCGATACTCCTGCCCGGTGAGCTCGCGAATCTCGAACATGAGTTCATCGGTCATCTCTCGCAACACCAAGTGATCCCCTCCGCGTTCTGCATATCGCTGCGGAAGGATGGGAGCACCAAACTTCACGGTGCACGGCAAACCGGTCTTTGGGAAGAACGTGTCTGGCGGTTGAATTTCGCGCGTACCGATGATGCCCACCGGAATGATGGGGCACCCCAACTTGATGGCCAAACGAGCCGCACCGGTATGACCCTTGTACAACATTCCGTCTCGACTACGTGTGCCCTCGGGATAGATGCCGAACAGTTCACCACGGCGCAACACTTCCTCTGCTGCCATGAGCGCACCTTCGCTCTTCGAACCACCCGACCGATCAATGGGAATCATGCCGAGCGCCGGAAACAAGTACTTGGTCTTCCACGAATCCATGTATTCGGCTTTGCCCACGAAACTGATTTGACGACCGGCGTACACCATGGTGAAAACAGAATCGAAGAAACTGATGTGATTCGGACACAAGATGGCCGGGCCTTCAGCGGGAATGTTGTGGTGTCCCTCAATGGTGACGTCCCACAACTTGTCGAGCATGGGTTTGATGATTCGACGCGCACGAATTTGGGCCTTGCCGGTACCTGGCAAGGCTGCTGATTGAACAGCCGAATTCTGCGAGTGGTCGAACGGTGTCATTCGTTCGTGACAATAGCCCTAAAAACGATGACGGTCTACGGGCCACTTCTTACTTTTTGCAAGAGCGAGACCCGCCTTATCGCGGCGCGACAGATTCGCCGAGTTCCACACCCAGCAAGGAAGCGGCGGCGCTGACATCGGCTCCAGCGGATGCTGCAGCATCGATGACCCGCAATGCGCCCGGGGTGTCAAGGTCGTTGTCCAGACAAGCGCGAACATCGTCGAGAACTGACGATGTGGACCCACCCACCGATGCAGTCCACGACACAAGGCGTGCGTGATTGCGAGGCATGAGTTCGTCGTCCCACTCCCACTCGGTGCGGTAATGGTGCTCAATCACGGCCAATCGGATGGAGCGAGGATCCCATTCAGTGCGCAACTTGTCGACGAAGACCAAGTTGCCCAGACTCTTCGACATTTTTTCGCCATCTTTGAACACCATTGCCACATGCATCCAGTGCTTCACGAATGGTTCACCGGTGGCGGCTTCAGATTGTGCACGTTCACATTCATGATGCGGGAAGATGAGGTCACTGCCACCGCCGTGCAAATCGATGGTGGTGCCCAGTTCCCGCAGAGCGAGGGCAGAACATTCGATGTGCCAACCAGGTCGACCGGGACCCCACGTGGTGTCCCACGATGGTTCATCGTCGGCCGATGGATGCCACAACACGAAGTCAAGTGGATGACGCTTGTTGGGGTCATCCACATTTCCGCCACGCTGACGAGCGAATTCAATCATCTGCTCCTGCGAGTAGTGCGACACTTCACCAAAGGTGGGCGACTTGGAAACATCGAAGTACACGGAACCACCCGCGACATAGGCAAAACCACGATCGAGCACCATGCCAATGAATCCGCGAATGTCGGAAATAGCCGATGATGCACGTGGCGTGCTGTACACGGGCAACGCATTGAGTGCCACCATGTCGCGATTGAATCGCGCTTCTTCGCCCGCCGCCAGATCCAAGTAATGCACGCCCAGTTCACGAGCCTTTGCAAACAAAGGATCATCCACATCGGTGACGTTGCGCACGCACTTCACTGTGTGCCCAAGGTCGATGAGACGACGTTGCACGATGTCGTACACAAGAAATGTGGCTGCATGGCCGAGATGGGTTGCGTCGTATGGCGTGATGCCACACGTGTACATGAGCACCGTTTCACCCGGTGTGAACGGAACAATTTCTCGTTGAGCGGTGTCGTACAAACGCATGGACATGATGGTTACGCCGTTGCTCGTGGATCTTTCTTGATTCCGGTGAGTTTTGGTGCCACGCGGGTCTTGTAACGAACGTTCAACTGCAACAGCACGGCGGTGAAGGCCTCGATAGCAGTTGCGTTAGAGAGTTCGCCGGCGTCAAGCGGGCGACAACCAGGAATATGCGCTGCAATATCCATCGCCACGTTCTTTGCTTCTTCGTCGTCTGAACAAATCAACACGTCGGAATCAATGGGGTCACCCAGATGACCGAGCTCTTTTGCGGGCAGGTGATGGAACGCAGCAACAATGCGACATTCGGGCACCGCGGCCTGTACATGGGCAGCCACGCTTCCGCGAGGTGGCATGAGCGGCTGGAATTCATGACCCACACGAACGAGTGCGTTGGCCATGCTGATGATGACCTTGCCGGCCAACACATCGATGTTGTCGCGGGCAGTGGTGGCAGCTCCGTCCCATGGTGTGGCAAGCACCACCACGTCGCACGATGACGCCATGTGATTGTCGCCGGCTTCGAGCGACAAATTGAGGTCGGGCCACTGGGCCTTCAGAGAATCAATGACCTCGAGGGCGCGATACTTCGAGCGCGATCCGATGACGACGTCATATCCGACAGATGCAAGGCGGGCTCCGAGGGCGCTTCCGGCAGGGCCCGTGCCTCCAAGTATTCCAATACGCATTCAAGAGAGCCTTACACATAGACCCCCACCGCACTACGGTCATATGCATGGGACTTCTTGAAGGTAAGAAAATTGTTGTCACAGGCGTCTTAACCGATGCCTCCATCGCATTCAAGGTGGCCCAGTTGGCGCAACAAGAGGGTGCCGAGATCGTGCTCACGGGTGCCGGTCGTGCGCTTTCACTCACCCAGCGTTTCGCTCGACGCCTCGACACCGAGCCGCAGGTGTTCGAGTTTGATGTCACCGTTCCCGAGCACATTGAGTCCGTTCGTGAACAAGTGCGTAACAGCCTTGGCCGCGTGGATGGCGTGTTGCATTCCATTGGATTTGCCCCCGAGGTGTGTTTGGGTGATGACTTCTTGGCCGCTGAATGGAAGGACGTGGCTGTTGCCATGGAGATTTCTGCGTACTCGCTGAAGACCCTGATTGATGCGTTCCTTCCCCTCATGTCGCCGGGATCATCCATCGTTGGGCTTGACTTCGACAACACCGTGGCATGGCCGGCATACAACTGGATGGGCGTGGCGAAGGCTGCCTTCGAAGCCACCAGCAGATACCTGGCCAAAGAACTGGGACCTCGTGGCATTCGCTCCAATCTTGTGGCTGCCGGCCCCATCAAGACCATGGCGGCAAAATCCATTCCTGGCTTCAAATTGTTCGAGGACACCTGGGCAGATCGCGCCCCCCTGGGCTGGGACATCAACGATGCAACACCGGTTGCGAAAACCGTGATTGCACTCATGTCCGACTGGTTCCCCGCCACCACCGGTGAAGTCATCCACGTTGATGGTGGCTACCACGCGATGGGCGCATAAGAACTCGTGACGAATCGTCTCGCCTCGGCCTCATCGCCTTACCTGCGACAGCACCGAGACAATCCCGTCCACTGGTTTCAGTGGGGTGATGAAGCTTTCGAAGAAGCACAACGCACGGGGAAACCAATTTTGTTGTCGGTGGGATATTCCGCATGCCACTGGTGCCATGTGATGGCACACGAATCATTCGAGCACGAAGCAACAGCTGCAGTGATGAATTCTCTGTTCGTGAACATCAAGGTGGACCGCGAAGAACGACCTGATGTGGACGCGGTGTACATGGATGCGGTGCAGGCTCTCACCGGGCGCGGTGGATGGCCCATGACCGTGTTCTGTACCCCCACTGGCGAACCTTTCTATGGCGGAACGTATTACCCGCGAGATTCGTTTGTACGACTGATGGAGGCTGTGAACGACGCGTGGCACAACCGCAGAGACGAACTGCAACAGAACGTGGACGCGTTGGTGGAAGCAATCGGGCGCACGGCACAGATTGCGCCTGCCAGCGATATCGACGTGCCGCATCTCGTTACCTCAACGCTGAACGCACTCACTGGATCCTTTGATGCGCAATGGGGTGGGTTCGGTGGTGCGCCGAAATTCCCTTCCACATTTGCCATTGATTTGTTGTTGCGCGAATACGCCACATCGGGAAATGAACTGTTGCTGCAGATGATTGAAACATCGCTCGACTCCATGGCTGCAGGTGGAATGTTCGACCATCTCGGTGGCGGCTTTGCTCGGTACAGCGTGGACGAAAAATGGTTGGTGCCACACTTCGAAAAGATGTTGTACGACCAGGCACAACTGGCACGTGTGTACCTCCACGCCTGGCAACTCACAGGCCATTCGCGATACCTGCAGGTTCTCCGAGAAACCATTGAGTACGTCTTGCGAGACCTGCGCCACGCGGACGGCGGTTTCTACAGCGCAGAAGATGCGGACTCTTTGGATGAGCACGGCCATTCAGAAGAGGGCGCCTTCTATACGTTTACCCCACGAGAAATTGAAGACATTCTTGGCAGTGATTCCGCGGAAGCTCTTGAGTGGTGGAACATCACCGAAGACGGGAACTTTGAGGGTAAAAACATTCCACATCGCATTCCTCAACGTGGCTTCATTGAACGACCTGCCCACATTGAGGCCCTGCGCGTGTCACTTTTTCAGGCTCGCTCTCTGCGTCCGCGACCTGGCCTTGACAACAAGGTGTTGTTGGAGTGGAACGCAATGATGCTCTCAGTGTTGTGCGAGGCCGCGGCCGCACTTGATGACCCCGTCCTCATCGAAGCCGCAGTGAAGAACGCACAATTCATAGTGAACAACATGCGCACAGCCGACGGCGGCTGGCATCGCAGTTGGCAATCCGATGCGCAACCACCAGCACGACACAACGCGCTTGCTCACGACCTTGCACACGTTGTGGACGCGATGACACGCATGTACGAACTCACCGCAGACCATTCGTATCTGGAGGTTGCAGCATCAACGGCACATCAACTCGTGGAGAACCATTGGGATGCCGAGAATGGCGGATTGTTCACGGTGTCTCGTGCGGCCGAACAATTGGTGGTTCGCCAGAAAGATCTCATGGACAACGCCACGCCATCGGCGAACTCGGTGACCGCATTGGCTTTCATACGCCTTGCAGCACTCACCGGAGATGATTCTCTGTCGCGTCGCGCTCATGAAATCCTGTTGTTGCTCGGACGCGTTGCGGAGTCAGCGCCATCTGCATTCTGCTTCGCAATGTCGGCCGCACTGCTGCAACACCGCGGAATCACTGAAGTGGTGATTCCGGGTGACAACCCTGAATTGTTGCGCGTTGTGCGTGAACGATGGCGACCCCACGCCGTCGTGGCATGGGGTGCTCCGTTTGCGTCTCCCCTGTGGCAAGACCGCGCTACCGGCCACGCATACGTGTGCAAGAACTACGCGTGTTTATTGCCTGCAGCGACAGCAGAAGAATTACGCGAACGTCTCCTCACCAGCTAGAACGATGCAACGCCGATGCCACGTCTTTGGTGGCACGCGAGCTACTGCGGCCCTTGCGGACATCGGTATCTGCGTATCCAAAAGCAATGGTGCCCAATACCTGCACTGAATCTGGAATATTGAATTCCAGACGAAGGTCTCCTTCATTGGCATGTGCGAAGAACAAGGCTCCAAGACCTGCGTCTTCGAGTGCAAGAAGGAATGTCATAGCGGAGAAGGATGCGTCAATGGTCCAGTACGGCGCCACCCACGCATCAGTTGAAGCACCAAGACCAGTGTGCACCTTGTCGGGTTCGCTGTACCGCTGAAGGTAGGCCTGTGTGTCGGCAAGAACCAACGCAATGTGTGGCGCTTTCAGCAGGCCGGGAAACACAAAACCGTCGCGCTTCTCCGCGGGTAGCGCAATGTTCCAATAACGCGACGTGTCGTCACCATCGAGTAGCAACAGATGAAACCCTTGCGACTTGCCCGCGCTCGGTGCACGCAATGCCAACGCAACACATGAGTCAATGATGGCAGGATCAACGCTGCGCGAAGTGAACGAACGTGTCATCCGACGCGAACGAACTACGTCGGCGAACTGCACGGGTTATTGACGAGCGCCGAGCTTGACGAGGCTCTCAGCCATGGTCCAGCCGTGCACGATGAGCACGCCGCCCTTTTTGGCGTTGACACCCTTGAACAACGACTTCACGTCTTCAGAGATCTTCTCTGGCTTCGAGGATTCATGGTCGAGAAATCCGCTTTGACCGTCTGCAGAAACGATGAATGTCTGCTCGTCGTAATTGTCGTCAACGCTGAACCGGCGCGCCAAGCGACGACCCCAAGCGCGCTCTTCACCGACGGCACGATGCCCCGAACGAGGAATAATCTCTGTGAGCGACTTGAACGCCTCAACGCCGTCGGCGCTGGCAAAGCGACTACCGACCACCACGTCTTCATCGGGGAAAGCCATGAGCGCACGGTGATAAGCCTCTGCCATGAGCCCCTTCAGAATGGAATCACGCTTGGCACTGCGCTTGATGGTCATGAGACCAATCAGGACGCAGGGTGTGCCCCCGATGCGCTCCAAGGTGGAGAAGGTAACTCCGTGCAATTTGCCGTCGAGGCGAGCCAAGGTGCAGAGCACCCAGTCGGTTTGCGCCTGTGCGAACTGGGCAGCACCAAACGCACCCTCAATGGTGAGCATTTCTTCCAGCTGAGTTTCGGTAAGAGCGCTGCAGTCTTGTGTGGTCACTTCCAACGACATTGACTGGCTCCTCCCGGCTCTTCAGCGGCGATGACGCCGATAACAACTTGTCTATTCTGCCAGCGTGCTGGCCTTTTTCCCGATGTGAACGACCGAATCAGACGATTTTCACCGAATTTGTGCCAAAAGCGATGCGCAATGGTCCTACAGCCTTCTCGAAATCAATCAATCCCGTGGGTCCGAGGTCGAAGACCTTTCCGCCAGCCAGCTTCACTTTGACCGGTGAGGTGCCGGGGAATTCCCGAATGATGTCCTTCAAGGCCTCAAGCTTCTCTGCGCTAAAGCCAGACGGCAAAGTGAGCAGAACTTCCGGGATCCGTTGCCCCAGGTTTTCGGGAACCACGATGCGATTGGCAGAAAAACTGGGCGGTGCATCCTCGCGCTGATTGAGGCGACCGGTAACGGTGACGATGATGTCGTTTTCCAACAAGTGGCCGAACTCAGCCAAAGTCTTGGCGAACACCGTGACTTCAATGGAAGAGGCCATGTCCTCCAACATGAACGTGGCCATCTGGTCGCCGCGCTTTGTGAAGCGACGATTGAGAGCAGACACCACTCCGCCAATAGTGACCATGCCTGATTCGCGCGACTCCAAATCTGCGATAGAGCTGGTGGTGAGGCGACGCAACGCCACTTCCACGCCCTTGAGTGGGTGATCGGAGATGTAGAGACCCAACATGTCCTTTTCATGGCGCAATTGATCGGGCTTCGAGAATTGCATGTCGGGAATCGCGATTTCGGACGACCAATTGGAATCGCCTGACTCTTCCAATTCCCCAAAGAGCGACATGACGCCCTTCTCTTCTTCCCTGCGCTTGGCGATGGCATCATCGACGATGGACTCATGCACCATCAGCAATCCTCTGCGTGGGTGACCCAGCGAATCAAAGGCTCCACCCTTGATGAGCGATTCAACGGCTCGTTTGTTCAAAGCCTGTTCTGGCACGCGACGCGCAAAATCGTGGAACGAAGTGAATGGCCCGTTGGCGTCACGTTCGTCGGTGATGAGTTGCACCAATCCTTCGCCCACGTTGCGCACGGCCGACAATGCGAACACCACGTGACGCTCTCCGTTCTCTTCCACCACTGCGAAGTCCGTGGCACCCGTGTTGATGTCGGGGTTCTTCACCGTGATACCCAGCGCTCGTGCATCTGCCAGAAATATCGCAGCCTTGTCGTAGTTGCCCTTTACCGATGTGAGCAGACATGCCGCGTACTCTGCGGGAAAGTGCGCCTTGAGATAGGCGGTTTGGTAGGAGACCAATCCGTAACCAAAGGTGTGGCTCTTGTTGAACGCGTAGTCGGCGAACTTCTTGATAACTGCGAACAATGTCTCGCCCAGTTCGCGACCGTACCCAGTGGCTTCGCAACCGTTGATGAAAGAGTCTTCCTCTTTCTCCATGGCCTTCAGGTCTTTCTTACCGCAAGCTTTACGCAAGTTGTCGGCCTGACCCAGGTCGTAGCCGGCAAACTTTTGCGCCACACGCATCATGGATTCTTGGTACACCATGAGGCCGTACGTGTCGCTGAGCAGATCTTTCGCCTCGGGATGGAAGTATTCGGGTTCCTTGCGATTGTTCTTGTAGTCGGCGTAGTCGTAGTGCATGTTGACGCTCATGGGACCGGGGCGATACAACGCCAACACGGCACTCACATCTTCGAATGTGGTGGGCTTCATGGACTTCAACAAGGCACGCATAGGCGTGGATTCCAACTGGAACACGCCAATGGTGTCGCCACGACTGAGTAGGTCGAACGTGAGTTGATCGTCAAGCGGCACCGTATCGATGTCGAAGTTGGGGTCGCGTTGCTTGCGAATCATTGCGACGGCATCAGAAATAACGTCGAGGTTGCGAAGACCCAAGAAGTCCATCTTGAGAAGTCCGAGCGCTTCCACCGCATGCATCTCGTATTGGGTAACGGTGGGGGCTTCTTCTGCAGCCTCGCCGGAGCCCTTGCGTTGAATGGGCAGGTAGTGCGTGAGTGGTTCTGGCGTGATCACCACTGCAGCAGCGTGAATACCATCGGAACGCTTCAGACCCTCGAGGCCGCGCGCAACATCGACCACCTTGGCAGCCACTTCGTCGATGGCCACAAGGTCACGCAACGCTTGCGCCTCGCGGTATCCGTCGGCGTACTTTTCATTGAGTTCAAGACATGCGGACAACGGTGTATCTCGACCCTGGTTGAGTGGCGGCATGAGCTTGGCAATGCGGTCACCCACTCCGTATTCGTACCCCAACACGCGCGCCGCGTCACGTACGGCATTGCGCGCCTTGATGGTGGCAAAGGTGATGATTTGCGCCACGTGGTCGCGACCATATTTTTCGGCCGCATAGCGAATCATTTGGTCGCGGTATCGCGAGTCGAAGTCCATGTCGATATCGGGCATGGACACACGTGATGGGTTGAGGAATCGTTCGAACAGCAAGTCGTACTTGATGGGGTCGAGTTCGGTGATGCGCAAGCAGTACGACAATGCGCTACCAGCAGCGGAACCACGACCGGGACCACAACGAATACCCGTTTCTTTGGCGTATCGAATGAGATCCCACACGATGAGGAAGTACGAGTTGAAGCCCATGTCGTTGACGACCTTGAGTTCGAACGCCAAACGCTCCACCACCTCGGTGGGAAGGTCACCCCCGTTGGGAGCCCATCGCATCTTGGCGCCCTCCCAAGCAAGGTGTTCCAGGTATGCCTTGTCGGTGTCGAAGCCCTTCGGCAACGGGAACACCGGCAGTTGATACTTGCCCATCTCGATTTCCACGTTGCAGCGTTCTGCAATGAGCAATGAGTTGTCGCATGCATCGGGATGCTCGCCCCACGTTGCACGCATTTCAGCAGCGGTCTTGAGATAGTGCTCGGTACCGTCGAACTTGAAGCGATCGGTTTCACGCATGAGTGCGCCGGTTTGCACACACAACAAGGCATCGTGTGCTTCGTGGTCGTGCTGGTTCACGTAGTGCGAGTCGTTGGTGGCCAACAGTGGCGCGCCAATCTTCTTGGCAAGTTCGATGAGTTTGGGGTTGGTGCGAATCTGGTCGGCAATGCCGTGATCTTGCACTTCAACAAACAAGTTGTCTTTGCCGAAGATGTCCTGCAGACGACCAGCTTTTTGCATGGCTCCTTTTTCGTCGCCATTCAGAATGGACTGCAGCACATGACCACCCAAGCACCCCGTGGTGGCGATAAGACCCGACGAATACTTCTCGAGCAATTCCCAGTCGACGCGTGGCTTGTAGTGGTACCCCTCTAGGAAGGCAAGGCTGGAGAGCTGAATGAGGTTGCGATAGCCCTGATTGTTTTCGGCCAACAGCGTGAGGTGGTAGTACTGCTTGCGACCACCCTCGTCGACGCCACCGTTGTCGTCCATGCGGCCACGTCGCGCAATGCGTTCGGTGCGGTGATCGTGGGCCATGTAGGCCTCGGTGCCGATGATGGGCTTAATACCCTGCTTGCGGCACTCGTTGTAAAACTCGATAACGCCGTACATGTTGCCGTGATCGGTGATGCCCAATGCGGGCTGACCATCGGACACTGCCTTGGCCACCAGTTCATCGAGGCGCGCCGCACCGTCGAGCATGGAATATTCCGTATGAACGTGAAGGTGAGTAAACGACGAAGCCATGCGAAGGTCAAAATTAGCAGTCGGGTGTGCCAGCCCTTCAGAGGACCCAGCGACCTACACGGCGGCTTACAAATAAGTGCCGGAAGGCGACCCAGGTTCGGGCATTCCGGGCTGAATTTGACGCATTTGTTCGATCTGTTGACGTGCCGCCAATTGTTGTGCGAACAACGTTGCTTGAATGCCATGGAACAAGCCTTCTAGCCATCCCACGAGTTGCGCCTTGGCTACTCGCAGTTCTCCATCGCTCGGAGTCACACCTTCTTTGAACGGCAATGTGAGTGCATGCAACTCTTCTGCCAAATCGGGCGACAACGCAGTGGAAATTTCCACAATGGATCGTTCATAGATTTCAGCAAGACGTTCGCGGCTTGCTTCGTCCAACTGCGTGCCACGTACTTCTTCCAACAATTGGCGCACCATGGAACCGATGCGCATCACCTTTGCTGGTTCGGTGACACTTTCCGTGGCTGGCACACCATTGCTGGTCATGCCGGTCACAACTTCTGCACCTGTGATCAGACGAGGATTTTCTGGCGAATTGGACATCGTCTTATTCTGCCAATTTTCTCGGTGAATAATGGTGCACGAGCAAGGTTTCGCCTCTACACGGCACGTGCCAGGAGGGGCACCAACATCTCATCGGCAGTGAGCGAACCGTGACGGCACACCAACTGATACGGACCACTATCAAGTGGCTCCTCGAAGCTCACTGGTGCGTGCGCCACCAGCGCCACGTCGCCCATGCGTCGCGCCACAGCATCGGTGACACGCGGTCCGAACCACTTCTCCGAGAGCACTTGCTCTTTCTCCACCACCCACGCGACGTTCTTGTATTGCTCGCAAGCCTCACGCAATGCATCAACACGTCCTCGACGCGCGTGCAACCAGCGGAATCGTCCTTCGCCTGATTGATGATGCACGTGCTCGGAGACGCTGGGCGATGGAATGATGGTGTTGTCCCCCACGTGCACCTGTCCGTGGTCTGCGGTCACCACCAGAACAGTGTCTGGCGGCAACACCGACAAGATGTCCGCCACAAGTGCATCAGCCGCGCGCAACTCACTGTCGTAGAACTCACCGAATCCACGTTCGTGTGCAATTTTGTCGATGCCGTCGTAGTAGACGTACACAAACTCCTCACCTGCGGCCAGCGCATTGCGCACGATCACCGGAATACTGCTCACCGCGCGCCAACCCATCTCTTTTACGCCAGCGAGATGCGCCAACGTAAAACCACTGCCCTGTAGTTCACCTTTGCTCAACACCGGAACACTCAAGCCCAAGAATGGTGGACACGGTTGCACCTGTTGTGGCGGGTACTTACGGCGTAGGTCACCGTTTTGATCGGCCCACCGCAAGACGTTCATCACGGTGTCACCCATATCCATGCGGTAACCGATGATGCCGTGTTCGCCGGGCGCCAATCCGGTGACAAGAGATGTGAGTGCCGATGCCGTCGTACTGGGAGCGATGGTGGTGATGTGTGACCCGGTAAATGCAGACAACGTGGGCATGTGCTCGCGATGCGCTTCCAATTGGTTCCACCCCAGTCCATCAAGGAGCAGCATCACAACGCGCGGTGCTCCAGCCACCTGAGAGGGCATCCACTGGGGCACGCTGTGCGGTCCACCCGGCGCGCACAACACCGGCACGATGTCGGACAGCGCCCCTTGGCCATATTTGGGCAGAACGGGCTGGGAAGTACTCACCCCCCTAGTCCACCACCTACGATGGCTCTATGCGAGTTTCTACGAGAGGTGATTATGCGTGTCGAGCATTACTCTCGCTCGCCCTTCATTCTGGCGACAGCTCGCCCACCTCGGTGCGCGACATTGCGGAACGTACGGGATTGCCCCAGCCATATCTGGAACAAATTCTCCTGGCATTGAAAGGCGCCGGTCTGGTGCGTTCGAAGCGTGGCGTTGGTGGTGGCTATGTGTTGGCCAAGGCCCCCAGCGATATCAAACTTTCTGAAATCATCTCTGCCGTGGATGGCCCCATCACCCTGGGCGACTTTGGCCAACCGCACCAAGACGGCTCATGCGACCATGAAGGTCAGTGTGTGTTGCTCGCCATCTGGGATGTAGCAGGTCAACACATGCGTGAACATCTTGATGCATACACATTGGAAACCATTGCATCAGCAGCCAGCGGCACCGGACCTTGGCCCAAGGTCGACGCGCATCACCATCACTAATCTGCACACAACCGCATGGTTGATGTTGCCCTCGTTATTCAGGCGTCACCATTTCGCACTGTGCGAGTACGGCCACCATGTCGGCCGGCAACGGCGCCGTCCACGTCATTTCTTCTCCAGTTCCCGGATGAATGAGCGTGAGTCGTGCTGCATGCAACATGGGGCGGTCAGCTTTCAGCGCCGACCGAGCGCCGCCATACAGTGAATCCCCCACGACGGCATGATTCACTGACGACAAATGCACACGAATTTGGTGTGTACGACCTGTCTCCAGATTGCATTTCACCAACGTGAGATCGGCAGGAACATTGAATTCCTCCACCACTTCCAAATGGGTGCGAGCCCACTTGCCACTGTGCACCACCGTCATCTTCATGGGGTCGCGCGGATGACGTCCCAACGGGGCATCAACAACGGCTGTTGGTGAGTCGAAGTGACCCCACGAGAGCGCCAGGTATTCGCGTCCCACTTCATGGTCCGACAACGCCTCGACCAAAGAGTCATAGGCACGTTGTGAACGCGCCACCACCATGAGGCCGGTGGTGCCGGAGTCAAGACGATGGACAATGCCCGGTCGAGCAGGTTGTCCGACACTTTGCACCTCGGGGTACAACGCCAGAATGCCGTTCACCACGGTGCCAGTGCCATGGCTGGACGCTGGGTGCACCACCAGACCAGCACTCTTGTTGATAACGATGATGTCATCGTCGTGATACAACACTTCCAACTTCACTGACGCATCAGGACCAGGAGGAATCTCGACAGGAATCTTCTCGAGATCAACCACCACGGTTTGACCCTCGCGAAGTCGTGGCTTTCCGGTCAGAGTGATGGCTCCGTCGACCTCTGCACCACCAGCCGCAATCAACTTTGATGCATCAGAACGAGAGATGTCGGCGATGAGCGAAACAATGCGGTCTATACGTTCACCATCGAGTGCTGCAGGAATGGTTTCTTCAACCTTCATGACGCCTCGATTTCACGTGACGAACGGTACTCGCTGAACATGGCCAAAATGAGGAGCGCCGCACCAATGGTGATGGCGGCATCCGCCACGTTGAATGCGGGAAACCACTGCAGGTCGATGAAGTCGACAACTCGACCGTGCAACCAGCCACGACCACGAAACACACGGTCACACACGTTGCCCACTGCTCCGGCGGTAATGAGACACAATCCCCATGCCGCCAGTGCAGATGTGGCTCGCATCATTGAGCGGAACAACAACACAATGGCGACTATCGCAACAATCCCCACCACAGGCCCGAGACCTTGACCTTGTGAGAAAGCGACGCCGCTGTTGTAACCCAGAGATAGTTGCAGTGTCCACAGCAGATGCACCACACGACCATCCGACAGCGATGACACGATCATCGACTTCGTGACCTGGTCCAGCGCCACCACACATGCGACGACAAGACTCAAGCGACGGATGGACGGCACGGGAACGAAGGAAGGTTGCAGGGGCGATAGGGCCTAGTGGCGACCCAAACCACCGGCACGTTCAGTAACAAGTTCGGTGGCCCAAGGGATGGCGCGCAAGCGATCCTTGGGAATGGGAAGACCAGACAACACCGAATAGCCGTATTCACCGTTCTTCATGCGCTGCAATGCTGCATCAATTTCTTCCACGGTCTGACGTGCTGCCTCAGAGAGCATGAGGTCTTGATCGCGTTCCACCACGAGTGTGTCGCCTTCACCACCCTCTTCGTCGAACTGCACGTCACCCATCTCTGCATCAGCAATGAGGGCATTCGCTTCGTTCTCCAGACGGTTTGCCTGTCCGACCAACTTGGTGCGCTCCTCGTTCAACGCATCGCGCTGAGCGAAAAGGAACTTGAGATCGAATTCCTTGGTGGATGTGATGCCATCTTCTGACGGGCCCTTCACAATCACCGGACGCTTTGGAGGTTCTGGCTTTCGCTTTGCAGCGGCAGCAGCAGCGGCAGCAGCGGCTTTGGCCTCATCGGCAGCTTTCTTTGCGGCCGCCTTCTCAGCTTCGGCGGCGGCCTTTGCTGCGGCCTTTGCCTCGTCGGCGGCCTTCTTGGCCGCTGCCTTTTCGGCGTCGGCAATTTTCTTCAGACGAGCCTTCTCTGCATCAGCAGCCTTCTTCAACTTTGCTTTCTCAGCGGCGGCAGCTTTTTGTGCCTTTGCCTTTTCAGCAGCAGCCTTCGCAGCAGCAGCCTTCTTGGCCGCAAGTTCCTTGGCACGAGCAGCAGCGGCAGCTTTTTGTGCCTTTGCCTTTTCAGCAGCGGCCTTCGCAGCAGCAGCCTTCTTCGCCGCTACTTCTTTTTCCTTCGCCTTCTTGGCCTTCTCAGCTTCAGCGGCTTTCGCCTTCTTTTCTGCAGCAATTTGTGCAGGCGTCTTCTTCGCAGGGATCGACTTCTTGGGCGCAACCTTCTTCGTGGCAGGTGCCGACTTCTTCACTGCCTTCTTCGCAGGAGCAGATTTCTTGGCAGGTGCCGACTTCTTCACTGCCTTATTCGCAGGTGCGGACTTCTTGGCGGGCGCTGCCTTCTTCACTACCTTCTTGGCAGGAGCAGATTTCTTAGCTGACGAAGCCTTCTTGACCACTTTCTTGGCAGGTGCGGACTTCTTAGCGGGCGACTTTTTGGCAGCCATGGTGACCATTCTCCTTGCAACGGGCATCCGCCCGTGTTGCCCCGAGAGGCTACGGCTTAAATCGCTGTTTTCTTACTGTTGGCGCGCAACAGTGACGCCAATACTGGTGCCTTCAATGGCCACAGAACGCTCCATAGCCGTGTCCCACAGCACTTCTGTGGCCAAGGTCTCCCCCGCAATCAGCGCTTCATGCACCTGAATCTGGGCCCTCAGGGCCTCGTCCACACCCAAAGTGAGCACGATGCGATCGGACACATCAAGGTCGGCATCGCGGCGGGCCTGCTGCACTGCGCGGATGACGTCTCGCGCCAAGCCCTCGGCCTCCAATTCAGGGGTGACGTTGATGTCGAGTAAAACAACACCTGCTCCGGCAGGAAGTGGAGCGCTTGCGGAGTCTGAGTTTGTAACAAGTCGAAGGGAGTACTCACCGGGGTGAAGTTGTTCGCCCGCCACATGAATGATGTCGCCCTCTTGCGTCCATTCACCCTTCTTCACAGCTCCGATAACCGCTTGGGTGTTCTTGCCAAGACGTGGCCCCACCACTGCAGGCACCACCTGCAATTCATGAGATGCAACTGCATCTACATCGGTGGTGAGTACAACATCACGGACGTTCACTTCGTCTCGCACGATGTCGAGGTAGTTCGCCAAGGATGCAGCATTTGCCGATGCAATGGTGAGAGTGGCCAACGGCAAACGAACACGACGACCGTGGGCCTTGCGTACCGACAGTGCCGACGAACACACATCGCGCACCATGTCCATGGCAGAAACCAATGCCGCGTCACGAGGCAAACCATCAGACGTGGGCCAATCAGCCAAATGCACACTGGGTGCCCCAACGTTGAGACCTGAATAGATCTCATCGGTCACCATTGGCAAGAGTGGCGCAGAAATTTGCGTCAACAAATGAAGCACCGTATGCAACGTGTCAATGGCGTCTTGTTCGCCCGCCCAGAAACGATCACGACTGCGGCGGATGTACCAATTGGTGAGCACATCAAGGAACGAACGAATGGTTTGACATGCCGCAAAGAGGTCGTATGCATCCATTGACGTCGTCACGGAATCGATGGTGTCGGCCAGTTTGCCCAGGACATAACGATCCAGCACATTGGCGGAATCAGTGCGGAATGAACCTGACTTGTTCTCTGCATTGGCGTACAACGACAAGAAGTAATAGGAGTTCCACATGGGCAGGAGCACCTGTCGAACCGTGTCACGCATACCCACTTCGGTCACCGAGAAATCTCCGCCACGCAGGATGGGAGACGACAACAGGTACCAACGCATGGCATCTGCGCCGTGCGAGTCGAACACCTTCATGGGGTCCGGATAGTTGCGCAAACTCTTTGACATTTTTGCGCCATCATCACCCAGCACGATGCCGTGGCTCACGCACGACGAGAATGACGGACGATCGAACAATGCGGTGGCCAACACGTGCAATGTGTAGAACCATCCACGTGTTTGACCGATGTACTCCACAATGAAGTCACCTGGATAATGGCTTTCGAACCATTCGCGATTCTCGAATGGGTAATGCACCTGTGCGAATGGCATGGAACCACTCTCGAACCAGCAATCCAACACTTCAGGTACGCGACGCATCATTGACTTGCCCGTGGGGTCGTCGGGGTTGGGGCGTACCAAGTTGTCAATGCCTGGACGATGCAGGTCGGTGACTTCCACACCGAAGTCGCGACTCAACTCTTCGAGCGAACCGTATACATCAATACGCGGATACAACGGGTCGTCGCTCTTCCACACGGGAATGGGTGACCCCCAGAAACGGTTACGGCTGATTGCCCAGTCGCGAGCGTTGGCAATCCACTTTCCGAACGAACCATCTTTCAGGTGCTCGGGTGTCCACGAGATGTTTTGGTTCAGCTCCACCATGCGATCGCGGAACTTGGTGACCTGCACGAACCATGACGACACGGCGCGATAGACCAATGGCTCTGCGCAACGCCAGCAGTGTGGATACGAGTGGTTGTAGGTGTCATGCCGAAGCACCACTCCCATTTCTTTCAACGCCTTGATGACATCGGTGTTTGCTTCAAACACATGGCGACCTGCCCATGGAGTGATTTCACTGGTGTACTGGCCGTGTTCGTCCATGGGACAAATGGTGGGGATACCTGCGGCGTTGCACTCGTTTTGGTCGTCTTCACCAAAGCCAGGGGCCATGTGCACCACGCCGGTTCCGTCTTCGGTGGTGACGAATTCTGCACCCAACACCTTGAATGCATTTTCCGCGTTGGCAAAGAACGGAAAGAGTGGCGTGTACGAACGGCCCACCAAATCGCGACCCTTGAGGGTGGCAACAACCTCTGCCCCATCGAGTTCTTTCTCATAGGCGGCAACCCGGGCCTGCGCCATGATGTACGTGTTGCCGTCGGCATGCTTCAACACCGCGTACTCAACATCGGGCCCCACAGCCAACGCCAAATTGCTGGGCAAAGTCCACGGTGTGGTCGTCCAAGCGAGAATCTTCTCGCCCGTCTCCAACTGGAATGCCACCGTGAGTGTGGGATCTTGGCGATCGCGATACACATCGTCCATGCGGGTTTCGGTGTTGGACAACGGAGTTTCACAACGCCAGCAATAGGCGAGCACTCGAAAACCTTCGTAAATGAGTCCCTTGTCGAACAGCGTGCGAAATGCCCACATCACGCTTTCCATGTACGGCGTATCAAGAGTCTTGTAATCGTTGTCGAAATCAACCCATCGGGCTTGTCGCGTGACGTAGCGTCGCCACTCGTCGGTGTACCGCAACACACTGGTGCGACATGCATCGTTGAACTTGTCGATACCGAAAGCCGAGATGGCGGGGTGACCAGCAATACCCAACTCTTTTTCGGCCTCTACTTCGGCGGGCAATCCGTGGCAGTCCCACCCAAAACGGCGCTCCACATGCTTGCCCCTCATTGTTTGATAGCGAGGCACGGCATCTTTCACGAAACCGGTGAGCAAGTGTCCGTAGTGCGGAAGTCCATTGGCAAACGGCGGGCCGTCGTAGAAGACGAACTCGTTCTTGCCTGCATCCCCAACGGGACGCGCCTGCACGCTCTTTACGAATGTGTTGTCTGCTTCCCAGCGAGCCAACACGCCCTCTTCCAGTTTCGGAAAATTGGGCTGCGGGTCAACGGCTGGGTAGGTCACGCAACAAGGCTAGAGGCGTAGACCGCGTCACCCAAGAATTCCTGCAAGCAGATTCAGTGCAATCAAAACAATGAGTGGCGTGAAATCGAAGCCACCCATGGGCGGAAGAACTCGACGAATGGGCTGGAAAACGGGCTCGGTGGCCTTGTACAGAAGATCCACCACAGGAGCAAAAGGGCTTCCCGATGTGATGGGAAAGAACGACGAAATTGCTCGAGCAATGATGACCAACTCGTACAACGAAATGAGTCGAAGAATGATTCCCACGGCAGAACTCGATTCGGAAACTTAGTAACGGTTTGAATCGAAGCTCACAGCTGGCTTCAGCAAGTACACGCCGGCACCCACCTTTTCCATGCTGCCACCCAGTGCAAAAACAACACCACATGCAAAGTCGACGAGTCGTCGTGATGTGTCACGATCGACACCCTCCAGATTCACAATGACAGGAGTTCCTGTTTTGTAGTGGTCGCCAATTTCTGGAGCATCGGCAAAGTGACGAGGGCGAACGGTGACGGTGTCGCCCGTTGCAGGAACGGCACGAACCGTTGCTGACGTACGTGGTGCCCCCACCGGGCGTACGTGCAAACCAGAATCATCGGGGCGACGTGTTGCACCAGTGTCGTCGACGCGCATGGGACGCGGTGCAGGGCGAGAAATCTCTGATGAATATTCAGGTTCGTAATCACGTCGAGCGAGAGGCTCGGTGCCAGGACCTGGGCGTGATGCGCGCACGGGACGTTCGTATTCGGCGGACATGTCGTAATCGTCATACGCCTCTTCACCACTGAGACCCAAATAATCCATTGCACGACGGAAAAACGACATGCCCACAGGCTAATCCACTGCACTCCCACGATGTGGGAGTTTCCGTCATTGAGGACGAATCAATGATTCACAGTACGTGCGCCGAACAATCGACTGCCCACACGCACGATGGTGGACCCACACGCCACCGCCACGGGGAAGTCGTCGGACATACCCATGGAGCAGTGCTGCAGGTGCAAATCATCGGCCAAAGCGCGCAAAAGTCGAAATGCCTTCTCCTGCTCGGCTTCGGTGCCGTGTGTGGGACCTATGGTCATCAGGCCCTCCACCTGCAGACCAGCCTCCCCCGCCGCTATGCACAAAGGTTCGGTATCTGCTGGGAGAACACCGCCTTTTGTGCTTTCGCCAGTGGTGTTCACTTGCAACAGAATGCGGGCACCTGGCACCCGCTTGGAAAGCTCATTCACCACCGACACCCGATCAATGGTGTGCCATAACGAAACGTACGGCGCCACCAACTTCACTTTGTTCGACTGCACCGCGCCAATGAAGTGCACCGGAATGTCGGGCAAACCTTGCTCGGCTTTGGCGCTGAGTTCTTGTGCGTAGTTCTCTCCGATGCCGTCACACCGCGCCTCGTACGCAGCAGTGATGGCATCGAGGCCAAAGGTTTTTGTGACAGCAACAAGCTGCACGTGGGAGCCACCTGCAGCAGTGATCTGTTCGCGCACAAGATGAACGCGAGCGGCGACCTCTGCTGGGTCAATCACATGAGGTCTCTTACTTCAAGAAGGAAGGAACGTCGAAATCGTCGTCGTCATCGGGGTCTGAGAACGGATCGTCGTCAGAGAAGATGTCGCGAACGTTCGAAGTCGGACGTGGTTCTGCTGCACGTGTGGTTGCACGCGTACCGAACGACGAGGGAGACTTGTCTGCGGCGTCCCAGCGCTCGAAGCCTGCTGCAATGACGGTGACAGAGATTTCATCGCCCATTTCATCGTCGATAACGGTGCCGAAAATGATGTTGGCGTCCTGATGCGCAACGGCATGTACCACTTCTGCAGCGGCGTTCACTTCGAACAGACCCATGCTGGAAGGACCTGTGACGTTGAGCAAAATGCCTCGAGCGCCGTCGATGGCTGCCTCGAGCATGGGGTTCGAAATGGCCGTCTTTGCGGCCACAACTGCACGATTGTCGCCACTAGCAACGCCCACGCCCATCTGAGCACTGCCTGCCGAGGTGAGAATCATCTTCACGTCGGCAAAGTCGGTGTTGATGAGACCTGGTGTGGTGATCAGGTTCGTGATTCCGGAAACGCCCTGCAACAAGATTTCATCGGCCATGCGGAATGCATTGATGAGCGAGGTCTTGTCGTTTGCCACGGTGAGCAATCGGTCATTCGGGATCGTGATGAGAGTGTCAACTTTTTCCTTGAGTCGAGTGACACCATTCTCTGCCTGCACGGCACGACGACGACCTTCGAATGCGAAAGGCTTCGTGACGACACCAATGGTGAGCGCACCAAGGCCACGTGCAATTTCTGCAATCACGGGTGCGGCGCCGGTACCAGTACCGCCGCCCTCGCCTGCGGTGATGAACACCATGTCGGACCCTTGCAACAACTCTTCGATTTCGTCGCGGTGTGCTTCGGCTGCTGCGCGACCTACCTCTGGGTCGGAACCTGCTCCCAAACCACGAGTGAGTTCACGACCAATGTCGAGTTTGACATCGGCGTCACTCATGAGGAGTGCCTGTGCATCGGTATTAACCGCAACGAATTCGACGCCACGAAGTCCGGCGTCGATCATGCGGTTGACGGCGTTAACGCCACCGCCACCAACGCCAATGACCTTGATGACTGCGAGATAGTTCTGTGGTGCTCCGGCCATGGGCCTGTTCCTCCAAAATGTGTCCGTGCGGACTGCGTGCGTCAATGTTTCCACAATGGGAGCGGAATTTGTGGCAATCCACCCCTGAGGGTGGGCGAAATACCGATTATCGGGTCTGAACGGTGGGCTCGCCGGTGGAAACATCAACCACGGCCAGCGTGGCTGGATCTTGACGCCGGAGCAGCACCACCACTGCCACCAACTTGTTTTGTAGGTCGGTGGGTGGCCCGAAACGCACCACCGTGCTTCCCTTCAGCACCATGGACAATTCACCACCCGCGCTGAGATCGAGCGATTTCACCTTGGGACGAATCTCGTCGGGAAGCGCCAACACCAACTGCGCGGCAGCTCGATACGCATCGTCAGCCACGGCACCTGCCGGCAACGACGGTCCTACGCCTTGTACCTGTAGGTACTTGGTAGGCCATCCGGTCAGAACATCGATGACATGTCCGCGAGCATCCACCATTCGCGCCTTTTGGTCGTCACCCACGTACCAGACCACGGGGACGCGTTCGGAAATTTCCACCAATGCGCGACCGGGAAACCGAGTGGTGATTCGCACATCGGAGACCCATGGGTCCTTCAGCAATCTTGTTCGAGCCTTTGCCGTGTCCACCGTGAACACCGAGGCACCCTTCAACGCTTCCTTCACCGCAGACACCGTGCGCTGTGACGTGTAGACGTTTCCTTCGAATGTGACCTGGCGAATGGCAAAGATGGGTGATGCCAGTACTGCCATCACGAAAACAATGACACCCACGACAAGGCCTGCCAATTTCAACCACTTCACGCGCTTCAGTCGTTCTCTACGTTCACGACGGCGACGACGTTCCTCGAACGTGGGGTCCGGACGGTCATCATCCACGATGACCACGCGGTCCATTTCATCTGCATCAATGACGACCGCGCCATCGTTGTCGTCGAAGATGTTGATGACATCTGCAACGCCAGCCAACGGTCGCAAAAGTGGATCCACGGGCACCATGCCGGTGCTGTCGGCAAACACCACCTCACCACTGTCGAAATCGGCGATGCGACGAGGTGGCGTGGTGGGATCTATTTCTTCAACCGGCAACGCCGCCGTGGTGCCATCGTCGATGGGTGTGATGTCGGACGGCGTGGCGTTGTCTTTCTTCACCAGTGCGGGCTTCTGGGAAGCCGCTGGACCAGTCTTTTGCGGCTCGGGATTCTTGGTACCGAAGATGTCCGAAAGTTCCGCCAACACCGAGTCGGACACCTCGGTCACTGCAATTTCAGTGACCGGTACTTCGTCGCCGTCTGTGGGCTCGTTGTCACCTGGGAGATTCATGCTGTCTCCCCCATCAACTCGCACAACCGTTTCGCATTCGCAATGCGTTCGGGTTCATTATGGCGTGGGTCCGAGAACGCATGCGCAATCTCTGGCGCAAACCCCAGAAGACACACTTCACTGCGAAGTCGAATTCCTATTCGGGCCTCCACGGTTTCCTGCACATGTTGCATCACCGCAACGATGTTGCCCGCAGTTGCACCGTCGGATGCCTGAATGAAATTGGCGTGCTTTTCGGAGACACGAGCACCACCAACAGCGAATTCCCGCAAGCCACAAGAATCAATCAGTGCACCGGCACTGCCATCCCCTTGTGCAGGATTCACGAATACAGAACCAGCGTTACGACCACCTGGCTGGTTCTGGCGACGCCACGTGACCACTGCATCAAGATCCGGCGATTCAAGACTTCGTTCATGAGACCGCAGACGCGCCGAGACCACCACATGATGCGCCGCCAATGCCGACCCCCGAAAGTGAAAACCAAGATCAGCAGCAGCAATGGTTGCCCATCGCCCCGAACGCAACGAGACGATTTCTGCTGTCAGCAATGAATCAACAATTTCAGCACCATGTCCACCAGCGTTCATGCGCACTGCACCACCAACGGAGCCTGGAATACCCACGCACCATTCCAGACCACTGCGCTGCAACGCAACACTGCGGCGAGCCAGGATGGGCATCGGCAGAGACCCAGGCGCCACAATGTCCTCGCCCACAAGTTCAATGTCGTTGTCGGTGGCCGAGTATGACATGAACACCACCACCCCATTGAAACCATCGTCTGCAACGAGCAAGTTGCTTCCTCGTCCCACCACCGCCACGGGAATGTGCGGATGAGCCGCCAACAAATCAGCAACTTCTTGCAGATCGCGACGTGATGCAACGGTCACTGCACATGCAGCATGACCGCCCACGCCGTATGTGGTGTTCTGCGCCATGGGTCGATTGCGTTCAACGACCACCCCAATGGAGGCAGCGGTGTCAAGGAAATCCTGCCACTGGTCGCTGCTCATGAAGCAGAACCCATCAGGTCGTCGGGCAGAGTTTCAATGTCTCCGCAACCCATCGAAATACACACGTCTCCAGCCCGCAACTTCGCGCGCAACTCACTCACGATGTCGTTACGTGTGGGTGCGTACGCAACCGAAAGCTGAGGATGCGCCTGCTGGATTGCGCTTGATACCAATTCGCCAGTGACGCCTTCGATTCGTTCGGTGCCCGATGCATACACGTCGGTGATGATCACATGATCTGCGCCATGAAAACAGTCCGCATACGAATGCGCCATGGCGGCAATGCGATGGAATCGATTTGGTTGGAACACCGCTACCACCCGACCAGTGAGTGACGGGTGGGTGCGTACGGCGGCAATGGCCGCCTCAATCTCCGCAGGAAGGTGCGCGTAATCGTCCACCAATAGCGCCCCGGCAAATGTGCCACGCTCGGTGAAACGTCGAGCAACTCCAGAGAATGTCTGCACTGCTGAACACGCAACTCGAGCATCCACTCCGAATGCGATTGCCATGGCCAGAGCCGCCGCACAATTCATGGCGTTGTGCTCGCCACGAAGTGGAAGAAAACATTCGTGCGACTCGCCGTGGATGACAAAGCGAATAGCGAGCCCTTGCGGAACAGATACCGACTGATGGATGCGAACCGTGGCGCCTTCATTGACGCCAAAAGTCATGAGACCGGAACGGCCTGCCATTGTTTCTCGCACCAGTTGAGAGCCGATGTCGTCGGCATTGAGCACCACGGTGCCCGTTGCACGATGAGCAACATCGGCGAAACACCGTTGCACATTTTCGAAGGTGCCGAAATAGTCCAAGTGGTCAACATCGACATTGGTGATGATCACGGAATGAAGCGGCAACACATCGAGCGTGCCGTCACTTTCGTCTGCCTCCAACACCAATACATCGCTGCTTCCTGCACGCGCACCAACGCCGTAACCGGGAATCTCGGCGCCCACGATCACCGATGGGTCCACGCCACCGGCCTCCAACATGAGTGCCAACAATGCGGTGGTGGTTGTCTTGCCGTGCGTACCCGCCACGCCGATAGCGCGCGAAGTTGCGCACAATGAAGCCAATATGCCCGATCGGTGACGGACGGCAATGTTCTGCGCGCGTGCAGCACTGAGTTCAACATTGGTTTCGGGGATTGCCGTGGAATACGTGACCACATCGGCACCGGCCACCAACTGCGCATCGTGACCAATGGTGACTGCCACACCGAGAGCGCCGAGTTGCTGCGTGATGGTGGTGTCACGCATGTCGGAACCCGACACTGTGTGACCGCGGGCCGCCAACAACTTGGCGATGGGACTCATGCCAGGACCTGCCACGCCCACCACGTGGCACCGACGTGGCACCGACAGGTCAATCAGTGGTTCGGAAACTCGACGGTGAGGATGCGTGGACATGGATAATCCATTGTTCCACGCGGCGCGGTCTATATCGCGGCGTTCTCAATGGTGCGAATCAACGCATCACCACGATGTACGGCTCCCATGACGCGCGCATTTTGTGCCAAATCAGCTCGTTCAGCTTCGTTTTGTACCAATCGCATCACCGTTGCCACCACCGTGCCATCGGCACACTCAGACTCGGTATGCATGATGGCTGCTGATTGTTGAGCCAACCAAGCAGCATTCTTTGTCTGATGGTCATCTGCGGCTCCTGACCACGGAACAATCACCGCCGCGATTCCCACGGTGGCAATTTCTGCCACCGTGCTCGCGCCCGCACGACACACCAACACATCGGTGGATGCATAGAGATCTGCCATTCGCGACTCGTACGCCACCCGTCGATATCCCACCTGCGGAACATACGACATGAAGGATCCGGTGTCGCGCGCACCCGCAACGTGAAACAAGAACTGGTTCGGTTTGTCGGCCACACCCATTGCCATCAACAATTCCGGCGCTAACGCGTTCAATACGCCTGAACCCAATGAACCACCCACAATGGTGACCACCAATGCATCTTGCGGAATTTCCAACTCGCGTCTCGCGGCTGCACGACGCTCCAATACATTCAGATGTCGAAGTTCGGCACGCACAGGCGCACCCGTGAGCACGGAGCGCGGCAATTCTGTGTCTTCAAAAGCAACCGCCGACACCGTGGCGTGACGTGCTTGTTTTCGGGTGGCGAGACCGGGGGTGCGGTCATAGCTGACACACACCAGTGGCACGCCCGCGGCAATGGCAGCCGCCGACATGGGCTCACTGGCGTATCCACCAACCGACACCACCACGCGCGGTTGCCACCGTTTGATGAGCGCACGCGCCATGAGTCGGCTTCGCACCAGGCGAAAGGGCAAGGCGAGATTGCGTGCAATGCCTCTGGGAGACAAGGAGCGTTGTAGTCCCGAGATGGGCAGATACTCGCCCGCCACATCGGACGAAACCATGAGCGACCGTTCGATGCCACGACGTGAACCCACATATCGCAGTTCATTGGCAGTGTGTCCCGCCTCCAAGAGTCCTTCCAGGATGGCCATTGCAGGAATCACATGACCACTGGTTCCTCCGCCCGTGACAACCGCATACACCATTACGAGGCCTTCATCACTCGCGCGACGTTCAACAGCAGACCGGTTGCGGCCATGGATGAAATCAGTGACGATCCGCCGTAGGAAATGAACGGCAACGTGAGACCCGTCATTGGCACCACACCAACGACACCTCCGATGTGTACGAACGCCTGCACGCTGAACCATGCAACGATGCCGGCAGCGAGGAAGCCACCATGCATGTCTCGGGCACGAATGGCGATGCGGATGCCAAAGTATGCAAAGGCGCCGAACATGAACAGAAGAAGCACCACTCCGCCCAGTCCCATCTCTTCTGCAATCACAGCAAAAATGAAATCGGAATATGCCAATGGCACGTAGCCCCACTTACTGGTTCCAGAACCGATTCCGGTTCCGAATATTCCACCGTTTGAGATACTGAGAATGGATTGCCACACCTGGAATCCAATGCCGTCTTTGTTGGCTTCAAGATGCAGGAAAGCAGTGAGACGATCTCCTGCACGGCCTGCGTACTTGAACACCGGCGCACCCAACAATCCGCCCACCACAAGGGTGCCAAGAATCTGCCGCCCCGGAACCCCAGCAATGGCGAGCATCAGCAATCCGATTCCCAGGAAAACAATTGCGCCACCAAAGTCTTTTTGAGCAAAGCACAGGAGCAACGGAAGTCCGATCACCACATACATGGGATACAAGACCACGGTTGTGACACGGACGTATCGATGACGTGATGACAACACGTTGGCGGCCACCATGATCATCGCCAACTTCATGAATTCAGATGGCTGCACACGCACAGGGCCAATGTCGAGCCAGGCGTTCGCACCATTCACCAATGCGCCACGTGCCGCCACCAATGTGTTCGCCACAAGCACGACACCCGTGAAGAGGAACATCATGCGGCCGCCATTCCACACGCTGTACGGAAGCCTGTACGTGAAGAAAGCACCAATGAGTCCGAGCACCACCCACGACATCTGCTTGATCAGAATTCCCCATGGTGATTCTCCCGTGTGCAGATTGGTCACAGCGGATGACGAAAACACCATCACCAGTCCCCATGCCACAAATCCCACGGCGATGATGAGAGTCCAATAGAAGGTGGACGTTGGCTTCCCCAACGTGACGCGCGACTTGGTCTCATGACCAATTGACTGCACGACTTTCTTGCGACGCTCGCGAAGAGTGGGCGTGGGCTTGAGCTCCTTGGTATCACTCACGATGGGTCCCCTTCTACTTTCAGCAGTGCATGCACAAGCCGAGTGAAATCCTCGCCTCGCTCGTTGTAGTTGCGATACCAGTCGTAACTCGTGCAACCAGGCGACAACACCACAGCGTCGCCCGATGTCGCCATGCCACGCGCAAGATCCACAGCTTCCGCCATTGAGTACGCGGTCTTCACTTCGCAGATCCCGGCAAAGGCAGAAGCAATGAGAGGCGCATCATCTCCGATGGCCACGACGCCGGCCATGCGATGTGGTTCAGTGGCCATTTGAGTCAAATCCAGACCTTTATTGCGGCCACCCGCAATCAAAATCAACCGTTCGAACGCACGTATGGCAGTCAATGCCGCGTGAGGACTCGTGGCTTTTGAATCGTCGTACCACGAGATGCCGTGCTTCTCGCCGATGAGCTCAATGCGATGATGCGCAGACTCAAAGCTGGCCAATGATTGCAGCAGCGATTCGCGCGTGACCATTTGCGTTTCCAACACCATGGCAGCCGCGGCCAAAGAATTGGTGATGTCGTGCGGCATGGACCGCCACAATTTCGACACCTCAATGAGCGGACCATGCGGACTCACCAACCAGCCGTCGACCACGCAGTAATCCGCATCCACCAGACCAAAAGTGACCACACGTGCACCGCTCTCGTGCGCGGCCGTACGAATGATGTGGTTGTTTGAAGGCACCACCGCAACATCGGTTGGCAACACGTGCGCCCACAGCCGTGCTTTTGCAGATGCATAGTGCTCCACCGTGGGGTGCCAATCAAGATGGTCGGGCGCGAGATTCAACCAGACCGAAGAATCGCAACGGAATTTCTGGGTGTACTGCAAACGAAAACTGGAACACTCCACCACGAATGCATCGAAGGGGTCGGTCAGCGCACCCATGAACGGAAGGTCGGTATTCCCCACTTCACCAACGCTCATGCCAGCGGAACGCAAGAGATGCGCCACGATCATGGTGGTGGTGGTCTTACCATCAGTTCCGGTGACACCCAGAATGGGACGTGGTCCGCCCACTCGTGACTGCTCCCATTCGTAGGCAACATCAATTTCGGTGCGAATGTCGATGCCGTTCGCTTCCGCATACCGAATCACAGCATGGTGTGGGGGCACTCCGGGCGCAGGCAACAAAGTGTCAACATCGGTCAGAAATCGAGCAATGTCGTCATGCGTCGAGACGGGAAGCAACTGAGCATGAAGTTCGTCAGCGAGTTCTTTGTGGGAAGGCGTCATGCGATCATCGGACAACACCACGGCAATACCGCGCTGGGTCAAAGCACGAGCAACCGCTGTACCCGTGAGGGCCAGGCCAAAGACCGCCACCTTCTTCACAGCTAGTGCCCTGCGAATGAGTCGGCGATGTGCGTGAAGTCAGCAATGAAAATTGCCACGGCAGCGGCTACGCAGATACCCGACAGAATCCAGAAGCGAATGATCACCGTTGTTTCAGGCCAGCCCAACAATTCAAAGTGATGATGAATGGGCGACATGCGGAACAGACGTTTCTTTCGGCCCGAAGCCTTGAACACCGTCATCTGTAGTGCAACAGAACCGGCTTCCATCACATTGAGCGCACAAATCAATGGCAGCAACAATTGCGTGTTGGTGGTGACCGCTAGCAACCCGAGTGAGGCGCCAATCCCCAACGCCCCCACGTCTCCCATGAAGATGCGAGCAGGTGCCGCATTCCACCACAAGAAACCACCGCAGGCTCCGGCCATTGCCGCCGAGAACACCGCAAGGTCAAGCGGGTTCACCAAGTGATACACATCGGGATTTCGGAAAGCCCAGTAGGCAATCACGGTGAACGCAAGGAATCCGAACAATGCCGATCCTGCAGCCAGACCGTCAAGACCGTCCGTGACATTCACAGCGTTCGTGGTGGCCCACACCATGATGGCGGTCCACACCACCCACAACGCCGGTGCAAGATTCCATCCGGGCAAATCAAAGCGCGTGAATGACAAGGCGTGACTCACTCCGGTTCCCGCGGACAACCACATCATGATGAGCAACACGAGTCCGAATGTGATGTAGCCC
Organism: Ilumatobacteraceae bacterium; assembly: GCA_023254135.1. GTDB lineage: Bacteria > Actinomycetota > Acidimicrobiia > Acidimicrobiales > Ilumatobacteraceae > UBA2093. Next base: position 33,892 of record JALQYL010000003.1, read on the forward strand.
TTCTTCTTCCAGAAAATTCCTCGGTTATGCGACTTTCGCACCTTGAGATAGTCATCGAGGAAGCCCATGAACGCCATCACAGCAACGCCTGCCCACATGATCATTGCCTGGTCAGAGAAGGCGATGCCGCCGCGTAAGTGGGCCACCGACCATCCGATGAATGCAGAACCCAGAATGGCAAGTCCACCCATGGTGGCCGTACCTTGCTTCTTCATGTGATGCACGGGACCGTGATCTTCTGAGCCGAGAATGGGTTGCCCCTTCCCCAAATTGTCGAAGAAATGAATGAGCCAACGCGTGCCAAAGAGTGACAACAACATGGCAAGTGCGCCCGCAATGAGGACAGCAATCATGAGGTCTCTCCCTTTCTGTTCTGCAACGCCAATGTGGCGACTTCAACATCGTTGAACGGCGCAAACACGCCATTGATCTCTTGGGTCTTCTCGTGACCCTTGCCAGCGATCACCACTATGTCACCACGCCGGGCTTCTGAAATGGCGGATGCGATTGCTTTTTCGCGTTCTACTTCGATGTGCGCCGATTTCTGTGCCTCTTCGCTCATTCCAACGAGAATTTCTTCGATGATCGAACGAGGATCTTCCGTTCGCGGATTATCAGACGTCACAAACACAACATCGGAGAGAGACGCGGCAATACCACCCATCATCGGACGTTTTCCGTGGTCTCGATTTCCTCCGCAACCAAAAACTGCAATCACGCGCCCCTTCGTCAGCGCACGCGCAGATTGCAACACTTGTGACAAACCATCGGGAGTGTGCGCGTAGTCCACCACGACACCAATACCCTCGTTATTTGGCACTGATTCGAATCGACCTGGAACCTGTTGCAACTGCGCACACCCACGCACGATGTTCTCAATGTCAATACCAAGAACATCCGCAGTGGTGATGGCCGCAAGAGAATTCATCAACGTGAATGCTCCGCCCATTGGAACAATGACGTGACTTCCACGCCATGAGTACGACACCTGGTCGACACTTGTCTCTACATTGGCCGCGTCGTCCGCGCAGAACCCACGCATGGGAATGCCACCAACATCCACGAGCAACTGACCACGAGGATCATCAATATTCACTACCCCGATTCGGGAACGGCCGGGAGCAAAGAGAAGCGCCTTTGCTGCAAAGTAATTCTCTTCAGTTCCGTGATAATCCAGGTGGTCTCTTGCGATATTGGTAAAAACTCCCACTGCAAACGTGATCCCGTTGACTCTCCCCTGGTGCAGTGCATGCGACGACACTTCCATCACCACATGGGTGATTCCGGCAAGCACGGACGCATGCAGGATTGATTGCAGGTCAATGGCTTCTGGCGTGGTGCGTTCACCGGTCAAAGTACCCAACACGCGAACCTTGTCACCGTTGGCTTCGAGGATGGATGCAATGATGGCCGCGGTCGAGGTTTTTCCGTTGGTACCCGTGATGCCAATGATGGTGAGCATTTCGGCCGGATGACCGAAGCCGTTCGCAGCGATCACACCGAGCACTGCACGCACATCTGGCACGGTTATCACCGTCAGTGTGGAAGGAACATTCTCCAACGGTTGGTCCGCGAGAACTGCCACTGCGCCTGCTTCCACGGCACTCTCAAGAAAATCGTGCCCGTTGAATGTCTCACCGCGCACACAGCAATAAAGATCGCCTTCTTTCACCGAGCGCGAATCCTGCGTCATGCCACGCACGGATACGTCGCTGCGTCCATCGATACGTGCGTCTACGCCATCAAGAATTTCAATCAATGAACGACTGGATGGAAACGAAACGGACATAATGAGAGACCTAGTGCGCTGCGGGCTTGTCGGTTGCTTTACATCCGGTTCCCGGACCTGTCGCTTCAATACCCAGTTCATGCATCACGTTGGGGACCAAACGCGCAAACACCGGAGCAGCCGCAGTGCCACCGAACCTGTCGCGACTGGATGCATCGGGTTCGTCGATACTCACCAAAATTGTCACCTTCGGTGCAGCAGCCGGGAAGAATCCGACGAACGATGCGAAGTACTTGCGACCACCCGTGTTTGTTGTGTACGTACCATTCGACTGCACTTTGTAACCCGTACCTGTCTTGCCAGCAATCTCCATGCCCTTCACTTGAGCCTTGGTGCCAGTGCCCGCACACACAACACCTCGCATGATGTCGGTCATCTGTGCGGCAATCTCCGGCTTCAACACCGGACGCGTAATCGATGCGGGATACGGATGTTGCTTACCCGCCTTGTCAATCGTGGCGCTCACCATTCGTGGCGCAACGTATGTGCCACCGTTGGCAACCGTGTTCACACCCGCAATGAGCTGCAGCGGCGTTGCCGACATTCCGTAACCGTAGGACACGGTCACCTTTTCTGTACCGCGCCACTTGTTTGCGGCACGAAGGATGCCCCTGCTCTCACCGGGATAATCGAGTCCCGTCTTTTGTCCGAATCCAAATGCGCTCAGATAATTGAACAACGTGGGCGATTCCATTTTCTGAGACACCATCAAGGTTCCGATGTTGGAACTTTCCACCATGATGTCGCGCACGCTCATGTTGATCACACCGTGTGGCCATGCATCACGAATGGGAAACTTGTCAATCATTGTGATGCCAGGAACTTTGAGCGTGGTTTCGGGTGCAACGACACCTTCGTTCAACGCTGCACTAATACTGAACACTTTTGCCACCGAGCCAGGTTCATACGCCTCCACCGCCGCAAAGTTGCCAGTTGCAAGGATGGTGGCGCCTTTGCTGTCGCGGCGCACGTTCGACATTGCGTACACCTCACCGGTGTGAGTGTCCATCACGATGGCAGTGCCGCCTTTTGCGTTCAACTGTCCTACACGGTCCAACAAAGCGGCATCGGTGTTGTACTGGATGGTCTTGTCAACGGTGAGCACCAGGTCATCTCCCGGCTCGGCCTTTGTCCTCGTGGATTCAGCACCAGGAATCGTGCGTCCGTTGACGTCCACTTCGCGAATTGTTTGGCCATCTTTACCTGCAAGAACGTCGTTGAATTGCTTCTCAAGTCCGGACACTCCGAGACCATCGGGATCCGTCTTGCCGATGATCGCGGCCGCCACTCCACCTTCCACCGTTCGAGCTGGCTCTACGTACGATGCAATCCCCTTCAGACCCAACGCAAGAATGGCATCTGCCTCTTCCTTCTTCAGTTCACGCGCAAGATAACGAAACTTGGAGCCCGGCACCGCAAGATCAGCCGCCAATACGGCTTCTTTCTCCGGCGTCAGACCAAGAACCGGCGCCAACGCGCGTGCGGTTCCCACTGGGTCGGTGATGTCGCGTGGATCCGCATACACCGTCACACTGGGAACTGACAGTGCCAATTCATGGCCGTTTCTGTCGAAAATCACACCTCGCTCGGCACGCACCGTTCGTACGCGCGTGCGTTGGTCAACGCTCATCGACATGTACTTGTCACGTTGCACGGTTTGCAACAAGAACACTCGCCCACCCACCAAAAGAAAGAACGCCACCAACACGAAGAAGGCAACGCGCATTCGCGAGCGCAACACACCTTCTGCCTGCTTTGAAGAGATTCGTTGAGACTTGTATTGATCGGGCACATCTCCGAACATGGTGCGAGTCACCCATGTCCAGAACTGCTTCATCAAAAGCACCAACGGAGGCGTATCAACCGGCAACGCACGTTGCGAACGTGTCGAAGACGACTTCACCGTGCGTGCTGAAGCACCGCTCCGATTGGTGGAGGTTGAACGAGGTGCACCTGCGGAACGAGACCCCGTTTTCACACCTCCGGTTCGACCAGGTACCGCACCTTTCGAACGAGTACGTGATGCAGTACGAGATGGACCGCGTGCGTCTGACGTTGCATGCGAACGAGTCCCTCTACGAGACCCGTCGTTGGCCGTCATGGCGTACCTACTACCGAAGCTTTCAAACGGCCGAATTCATCAAGAGCAGTTTCAGTCTCTTTCACGACGTCGGCATCAACTTTGCCCACCGTTGCAGCAACCTCAGCAGCAATCGAGGCTGGAATGTTCACGATTGTTGTGGTGCGACCAGGCAAGAGACCCATTTGGCGTGATGCTTCCATCAGGTGGTCAGGCGATTGCAATGAAGCGCGCTCGGCGCGCAATTCATCAAAGTGTTGACGAGCACGCGAGATGTCGTAATTCAACTTGTCCAGACGCATCTGCTGCTGTGCCATGTGCATTTGCAGTGTTGCCAAACCGAACAGAACAAGTGCCACTGCACCAACGATCATGCCCACTTTGAAATAACGACGATCCTCTTGCGGAACGATGGTGAGTGGAGTGCGTACTTGTCCGCGTTCGCGTGGCGCAAGTGCGGGAAGACGAAATGCAACGGCCATGACTAGTTCTGGTCCTCAATACGTAGTTTTTCCACAACGCGAAGTCGTGCGGACGAAGCCCGGGGATTGCGTTCAAGTTCCGATTTGCTGGCCTCGCGTGCAATTCGCACACGTGACACGGTGCGCTGCGCGCCACATGCACAAGGCAAATTGGGCGGACATGTGCAGTCGCCTGTCTCGGCACTGCGCATCACCGACTTCACAATGCGGTCTTCGCCTGAGTGATAGGTGAGCACCGCAAGTCGTGCACCAGGTGCCAAGAGATTGATGGCATCGCGAATGGCACCGGGAAGAATGTCGAGTTCAGCGTTCACTTCAATGCGAATGGCCTGGAAGGTGCGCTTGGCAGGATGTCCGCCACGACGACGAGCAGGTGCCGGAATGGCGTTGCTCACCACTTCTGACAAATGTGCAGTGGTGAGAATGGGTCGAGCCGCAACGATGGCACGCGCGATGCGTACTGCATGTTTTTCATCCGCGTTGCGGCGCAACATGTCGATCAACGCTTCGACGTCGTATTCGTTCACCACATTGTGGGCACTGAAGTCGCGTGACCGATCCATGCGCATATCAAGTGGTGCGTCGAAGCGATAGGAGAATCCGCGTTCGGCAACATCGAACTGCGGAGAAGAAACACCGAGGTCGAAGAGGACACCGGCCAACGACCCGATGCCCTCTTCAGCCACGATTCGTGACACTGCGTCGAAGCGGGCGCGCCGGAGGGTCGCGCGTCCACCAAGACCAGCACCATCAAGAACTGCTTGCGCAGATGCCAATGCCACGTCGTCCTGGTCAATACCCAGCAAACGGACTTCGGGGTGTGCAGAGAGAATTGCAGTGGAATGCCCTGCGCCGCCCAGCGTGCAGTCGGCAAAAACACCAGTATTCATTGCAGAAAAGACCTCAAGAATCTCCTGCAACATGACAGGGTCGTGCACGAATGACTGGTTCACCCGAACATCCCCAATACGCATCGAGGAACCCTCGATCCCTGGCAGTCCCTCGGATGACGAATGCCGTCCGGATGTTTCCCCGGTACGCGCGCGATGGCAGCGGGCGGAGTTGGAGCTAACCACCGTGCCATCCGGGAGACTGCCAGAGACCGGCGGCCCCTGGAGTTGTGAGCAAGAAAGAAAGACATTGGCGATCACGCGCCCGCTCCCGCAATCAGGGCAGTGCCCTCTTCCATGTTGCGGTCGTAGCGGCTGGGCTCCCAGATTTCGACTCGGTCGAACGAACCCGACACGATGACCTTTTCACCCAACACAACACCGGCGTAGTCGCGCAGTGTTTGTTCCAAATTGATGCGACCTTGAGCGTCGATGGTGGCTTCGTAGCTGCGAGACGAGATGGCTCGTGCCTCGTTACGGCTGATTTCGTTGCGACGTACCTTTTCCAACAGATCCTTGGCCATGTCTTCCATGGCTTCTTCGGTCAGAACATCAATGCAGTTGTCGCGACCGATGGTGAGGAAACAACGGGGCTCGAACCGTGGACGAAATGCAGCAGGCAACGCGAGACGACCCTTTGGGTCGAGCTGTCGCTCGTGCACTCCAACAAACACAGGTTCCGCCTCCTTGGGAGAGATTCCGCCTCAACCCGCATGTGACATTATCCCCACTTCTCCCCACTGTCAACCATTTCCCCCCATAAATCACCACCAGTCTCCCCCTGCCTCCCCTCAATCCCCCTCGGGCATACTGAATCCACCATGAATGACTCGTCTGCCTCCCACCCGCTGAATCACTGGGAATTGGAGCGTGAAATCGTGCTGATGCGGGTACTTCACGCCTCACGAGAGGCCGTCTTTGCCGCATGGACGTCCGCCGGGGCATTCGCCCAGTGGTTTGGCCCCGATGGATTCGTCACCACCGTTCACCACATGGACACGAAAGTGGGCGGCGAAGCACGATTCGACATGGTGGCGGCTGACGGAACCGTGTTCACCAATCGGTACCGCTATTTCGAGGTGATACCGAATCAGAAATTGGTGATGGACCACGGGTCAGACATTGACAATGACCCCGACAGGTTCCGCGTAACTGTCACGTTTGACGAGCAGGACGATGGCAAAACCGTCGTCACCTTGCGCCAGCTACAACCCACCGTGGAGGCTCGCAACGCAGTGGTCGCATTTGGCGCTGTAGAAATGGGTCTTCAGACTCTGAACAAATTGGCGCGGCACCTGGGCGTTGCCTAAGCCAGGGCCGAAAGTTCCACCAGCAACGCAGCAACAATCTCGGTGGCGGGCACGTTGAGCGTTGCCACGTTCATGGCTGTGATGCGTTCACGCACTTCGGGTGATGAAAGTGCGGGCACCCATAACTGAGGATTCCAGTGGTGATACATCACGCACTGCAAACGAGCGCCATATCGACCGCGACGCTGACTAATGCCCACCAACTTGGCGCCATTCACGAACACTTCTCCCGGCGATTCGCTGGCGAAACACACGGTGCGACCATCGAGCCCGTTGTTGAACAACCCTCGAAACGTTTCAGCCTGCACCCACGGTTGCAGTGCGCGCACGAACGCATCTCCCAACCACAACATGGAAGTGCTGATGTCATCAGTCCACAACGGGTCGTCCCTGCCAATGGTGACATCGATCCACACCGAATCCTCGGGGCTCACGAACACTGCCCCACCACCACTGCGTCGCTTGACAACTGAAAGGCCCAGCGACGTTGCCTCGGCACCATCAATATCAGTGTCTGATTGCGTGGATCCAAGGATGATGGCAGGCGCCGAGACCTCACAACTCCACAAGGCTCGCTCACTCGGCAGTTCCAACGCGTGAAAGTCCTGCGCAGTGCCTCGCCATTCATGGCGTTTCCAATCGGCATGGTGCAGGTTCACGAACTACACCTTTGCGTATTCAGCTTGCTTCAGCCAAGTACGGCTTCCACTGTTCAGGCACGCGTGGCACCGAATATGCGATCCAACTCATCTCCCGCGGCATACGCGGAATGGTGGACAACTTCATGCCTGCTTCTTCTGGTGTGCGGTCACGTTTGCGCAAATTGCACCCACGACATGCCGCAATCACGTTCTCCCACACGTTCTTGCCGCCACGCGAACGAGGAAGCACGTGATCGATGCTGTCGGCATGACTACCGCAATAGCCGCAACGATGATTGTCGCGAGCGAACACCGCGCGTCGACTCATGGCCGTGTGACGGTGGTAGGGCACCTTCACCACATAACGAAGACGAATCACGATGGGCGATGCCAATGACAACTTCTCTGAGTGCACCACCGAGCCGTCTTCTGCGACAACTTCGGCTTTATCGCAGAGCACCAAACAAATGGCGCGTCGTGCAGACACAACACTGAGCGGTTCGTACGTTGCATTGAGTACGAGCGCGCTCCGCATGGTTTATCTCCGGCTACTTCCGGGAACGAACAACTGAGGCCGCTTCCTCATTGGGCGTGATTCCATTGCTTGCACCATTGCAGATAGTCCACCACATCTTGAGCACGGATGTTTCCCTGGAGTGCGCCGTGCTCGCCGCCATATTGCGTGACAAGACGAAATTCCATGTAATTCCGCGGAGGTATCGGCAGGAATGGGAATCTCTTCCACCAGCCACGTGGAGTCAGGCGGGCCACTTGGCGAATGGCCGTCATCCACAGTGCGGGACGCACAAGAACTGCCCCCACCACGTCTGGGCGGACAAAAGCGGTGGACTCGGACATGTCCACACAGTAGTGGCTACTGATTGCGCGTTCCGTAGAAATTGAGAAAATGAGACGCGAATTAATCGCGCGGAAACTTCACGCGCTGACGTGGCATTTTTTGCGCAAGGTCCTGCACACCTGCTCGACCCATGAGACGTACTTGACGCTCAATCATGAGAGCACACGCAAGCATGGCGATGAAAGCAACAAACGCCAACAGGTAGTGCACCTGCAGTGAAGCCACGATGGCTACAAGAGACACCAACATGCCCGCAGCCAACCAACGAACCTGACGAGCAGAGTGCTTGTACAGCCCGGAGGACGACACGGCACTTGCGAATTTTTCGTCGGACTTCAGTTGGTCTTCGATCTCGCGCAGAATGCGTTGTTCGTCATCGGAAAGTGCCACGTTCAGATTGTTTCACTTTGTGTGGCCGAACACAATGCGGCACCACACCTTTTTGTACCAACTAGGGGGATTCCTCCACATTCGGCCCAAAAGGGCTCTCCCCTGGCCTGCGTTGATCCATGGCGCTGGCTGGCCCGATGACTCCGGCCCCGAACTTATGCACAATGGAATCAATCGCACGACTTGCGGGCACCCATTGCTCTTCAATGTCCTCCACGGTCTCACTACCATCATCGAACAAGCGAGGAGCCCTGCCAGTTTCGGTGGAGAGTTTTTGAGCATGTACACCCAACAGGCGCACTCCCTGCGCACAATCGAGCGACGCCAACAACGGTTCCAGTGCGGCCACCATGGACGGACCAGTGGTGAGAGGCATGGACGGCGAGACCGAACGAGTGACGGAATCGAATGATGAAAACTTCACCTTCAACATGAGAGTGCCAGCGGCAACACCTGCAGCTCGCGTGCGTCGAGCCACCGCATCGCACAGCCGCACCAATTGCACGCGCAACTCTTCATGCGTAGTGAGGTCCGCAGCAAAGGTTTCTTCGTGACCGATTGACTTCGCATGTCGTTCCGGTACGACATCGCGCTCATCGGCCGCGTGAGCAAGGGAGTGAAGATGACGACCATGAGCATCACCCACCGCGGAGCAAATGATGTCGATATCGAGAGCCGCAAGATCACCAACGGTACGGATACTGAGTGCTTCCAGTTTGGCCAATGTGGCGGGCCCCACTCCCCACAGAGCCCCGACGGGTAATGGATGCAAGAACGCGAGTTCTTTCCCGGGTAACACTTCAAACACTTGAAGCCCTGGCTCCACACCGTCGGCCGTGGCTCGAGGCTTTGCATGTTCGCTGGCCAACTTGGCAAGGAACTTGTTGGGCGCGATACCCACACTGCACGTGAGGCCCGTTTCGGCGTACACACGGTCGCGCAATGCACGTGCAATTTCAGGAGCCGTACCGAGCAAGCTACGCGCACCCGTGACATCCATGAAAGCTTCGTCCACCGATATCTGCTCCACCAACGGCGTGAACGTTTCAAAAATTTCATGCAGCTGACGAGACACTTCGAGATACTTCGACATGTCGGGCGAGAGAAAAACGGCGTCGGGGCACATGCGTCGAGCCAATGCAGACGACATGGCCGAGTGCACGCCATACCGACGTGCTTCATAGGAAGCGGCCGAGACAACCCCACGACCAGCGGTACCACCCACCACCACGGGCAGTCCACGTAATTCAGGGCGGCGAGCCAACTCGACCGACACATAGAAAGCGTCCATATCAACATGCAATATCGAACGATGTGCGGCCATTACTTCGGACGCTATCGCAGGTGTTCAGTGCTGCGCCTACGATGGTCGGGTGCCTGATCCTTCACAATCGCTCTCTGCTCTTCCGTCACGAGTGGCTCGCGCCATGGCATTCGTGGCCATCCTTGTGGGTGGCGCCGCCGGCGCATTGATTGGTTACGCGCTCGCCGATATTCAAAGTGATGAGGCAAGTGCATTGGCACACGGCATCGGCATTCTCATTGGTGCCGTCCTGTCCGCGGGCGGGACCGCTGTTGTTGCAGTCCTGGTGTTGCGTGCCATCGGTGAATGGCGAGAGATAGCCGACCGTCAATGAGTGTGGCTGCCGACCTGCGCGATATCGCCGTTTCTCTCGCTCGTGAAGCGGGCGACATGGCACTGCACGGTCGCAAGAATGGCACGCTCACATTGCACACCAAATCGTCACCCGTTGACATGGTGACGCAATATGACAAAGCAAGTGAAGACATGATCACTGCCGGCCTTGCAAAACTCCGCCCGCACGACGCGATTGTGGGAGAAGAAGGCGCCAGTACGGCAGGCACCTCTGGCATCACATGGCATATCGATCCCATTGATGGCACCACCAACTTCATGTACGACCTTCCCACTTGGGCCGTCTCCATAGGAGCCGTTGATGAGCACGGCCCCCTCGCAGGTGCGGTGTATGCACCGGCGCTCGGAGAGATGTTCAGTGCGGCGCGTGGCAACGGCGCGCATGTGAACCACACTCCCCTTGCGGTGCGTCGTTGCGAAGATGTGAGCCAGGCATTGATTGCGACCGGATTTAGTTACAACGTGAGCGGACGCGGACCACACGCGCAACGAGTTGCTCGCATGTTGATGACCGTGCGCGATGTACGTCGAATGGGAGCAGCCGCCATTGATCTGTGTTTTGTCGCCGCCGGGCGCATTGATGCCTACTTTGAAGAAGGTCTGAATTCGTGGGACCTTGTGGCCGGTCAACTGATTGCAACCGAAGCTGGAGCATTTGTCACCAATTTTCATGGCGATGCAGTGGTGCCCGAACAAGTACTTGCGTGTTCACCCGAACTACACCCGCACATGGTGCGCTTGATTGAAGAAAGTACACAACCGCAAACATGAGCGCCGTTCTCGCCATCGATGCCGGCACCACCGGAGTGCGCACTCGCGCTGTGTTTAGTGATGGTCGGCCATCATTTTCGTCCTATCGTGAATTCACGCAGCACTTTCCACAGCCGGGATGGGTGGAACACGATGCTTCGGAAATTTGGGACGCCGTGGTGGCCACACTTGCCGACGTTGCGCAGCAACTGAACGAACCCATTGCCGCAATCGGCATCACCAACCAACGCGAAACCGTGGTGGCGTGGAACAAGCGCACGGGTGAGCCATGCGCACACGCCATTGTGTGGCAGGACCGACGCACCGCAAATAGATGCGAAGAATTGTTGCCGCATCTTTCGTTGGTACGCAATGCCACCGGCCTGGTGCTGGACCCTTATTTCTCTGGCACAAAAGCTGCATGGCTCATGAACAACGCAGAAATGCCTGCTATCAACGAATTGTGCATCGGCACCATCGACTCGTGGTTGGTGTGGAATCTCACGGCGGGCGCATCGTTTGTGACAGACCCCAGCAATGCCAGCCGCACCATGTTGTTCGACATTCGTTCCATGCAGTGGAGCGAAGAATTGTGCGACCTCATCGGCGTACCCACCAGTGTTCTGCCCGAGGTGCAACCCTCGAGCCACCGATACGGTGTCACACGCAATGTGTCCGGGGTGCCAGACGGCGTTGCAATCTCGGGTATCGCCGGCGATCAACAAGCGGCATTGTTCGGCCAAGTGTGTACACAGCCCGGTATGGCCAAGAACACATACGGCACCGGAAGTTTTGTGTTGCTGAACATTGGCACCACGTGTCCTGCACCATCAGAAGGCATGCTCACCACCATCGCATGGGATCTTGGCAATGGTTCGCCGACCTACGCATTGGAAGGCGCCATCTTCGTTACAGGTGCAGCGGTGCAATGGTTGCGCGATGGACTCGGTGTCATCGCCTCATCTTCTGAGGTGGGTGAACTTGCCGCAACGGTTCCGGATTCGGGTGGCGTGTACGTGGTGCCGGCATTCACTGGTCTTGGTAGCCCGTGGTGGGATCCGTATGCACGCGGAACCATCGTGGGCATCACACGGGGCACCACGCGCGCGCATATTGCTCGTGCAGTCATCGATGCCATGGTGTTTCAAACCCGTGACGCCATCGATGCCATGACCACGGCCGGCGGTGTCACCTTGAACGAACTGCGAGTGGACGGCGGAGCTTCGGTGATGGACAGCATGTTGCAGCATCAAGCCAACGAGTTGGGCGTACCGGTGTTGCGTCCCACCGATCATGAAACCACCGCATTGGGCGCTGCCTACTTGGCGGGTCTGGCGGAGGGCGTATGGGGCAGCATCGAGGAAATCGCAACGATGTGGCAACTGGACAAGAAGTTCATGCCTGCAGAAAAAGATGGTTCCCACGCACAGTGGTTGCGCGCCGTGGAACGTTCACGCAACTGGGAACAGCACTGACGCCGTGGCTATTCAGCGGCAATCAGTGCACTCCCAATAGCGCCGGCACGCTCGCCTAGTACGGCGACAGCAAGGCGCGGATGCGCACGATATTCAGACGAGTACAAAGCCTGCACGAAGCTGGAGCGCACCGATTCCATCACCTCAACGAAGGACTGCACCACTCCGCCGCCAATCACGATGACCTCGGGGTCGCAGATATTGGTCATGTTTGCCAACCCCACCGCAATCCAGTCGGCGAATTCCGCCACCACTTTTTTCGCGTGCTCGTCACCGCTCTTGTATGCGGCAAACACGTCTTCGCCGCTCATGCCACCACTCAACATCTTCAGCGCAGAGCCCGAGGCATAACGTTCCCAACACCCACGTCGCCCACACACGCACTGCACCCCGTCGCGCTGTACCACCATGTGGCCGATTTCGCCGGTGAACCCGTTTGCACCACGATGCAGTTGCCCGCCCATCACAATGCCGCCACCGATGCCGGTACCCAATGTGATCATCACTGCATCGAGGGCACCACGCGCTGCACCAATCTTCCATTCGCCATAGGCAGCCATGGTGGCGTCATTCTCTACGTGCACATCAACACCCAGACGTGAGCGCAATTCGGGTCCCACCGGCACGTTCTTTGCGCCAGGCATGTTGGGCGAAGCGTTGATGACACCCTCTGCAGTGATGAGGCCGGGCACGCCAATGCCCAACGAGGCCGAACCATCGAGTTCCACAAACATGGACTGCAGCAGATCTATCAACTCTGATGCTGGTGGCGTGGGATAACGAACCTCGCGAACAACCTGGCCACCTTCATCAACGAGCACACCAAAACATTTGGTGCCCCCCACGTCGATGCCGACGCGGCTCACGATTCGGCGCGAGCTTTGAGTTCTTTGACGGCCTCAATGAGAATGCGTGCTTCAGCACGACGCTTCACGAAGCCAGGCAGTGGCACCACCAATTCAATGTCGAGTTCGTAGAACACCTGTGTGCCACCATCGATTTCAACGAAGGAGTACGCACCATTGAGCGCCCGCATGATGTCACCATCAACGAGTGTCCATGACAAACGTGTAGGGACTTCGGAGTAGTTGTACTCCAGCGTGTAGTGGGTGCTGCGCCCAAGCGCCGACGCGCGGTATTCCACGCGAGTGGCGCGACCCTGGTCGTCGCGTGAGAGCACGGTTGCTTCCTTCACGTCCTTTGCCCAGTTGGGGTAGTTCTCAAAATCAAGAACGATGCTCCAGCACTTGTCGAGCGGTGCGTTGATGAGGGTGGTCTGAGCGGCGCGTTCAGTCATGGTCACTATCTTTCACTATTTCTGGCCGCCCACCGTGAACCACATCGGCTTGTCCAATGTCTCGAGGGGAAAACCGACCATGAAAGGCCCCCCACAAACCGTTGAGACCCAGACCCAACATAGGAACCAGGATGCCAAAGGCAAGGGTGCTACCCCGCTGCCCTTGAGTGCTGGGACGAGCAATGGCGGTGGCCAACCCCACGATTGTTTGCACCCCCAACAAGATGTTCATTCGTGTGGCAACGGGCTTGGGGGCGCAACCATCGACCAGGAAGTACAAGGCAGACACCGCAATGTTGTCTTCACGGCTGCGTTGTACGGCATTCCAATAACCCCACAAGAATGCCACCACTCCAATGGAGAAGTTGAGAAGGCACACCACCACCGCAATCGTCTTCCACGGTTGGGAGAACAACACGGCCGCAGCAACTGCGGTGGCCACGAACAATGCGGTCAGCAATGCATTGACACGAACAATGATGGAACCTTGCACGTTGTCCATCATGCCGTCACTTTCAGTACTTCACCCAAACGAGCAGCAAGGACGTCGTAATTGAACTCTTGCAGTGCGCGTTGCCGGGATGCAATCGCCATGGATTGTCGCAATGCATCATCACCCAGCACGGCATCGATGCGGGCGGCCAATGCAGACACATCGGTGGGGTTTGTCAACACATAGCCCGTGACACCATCGAGTACTGCTTCTGCCGCCCCACCACTGTCTCCGGCAATTTGTGGCACGCCACACGCGGCCGCCTCCACAAACACGATTCCAAAACCTTCTTGCTCGAGGCCACCCCATCGATTACGACACATCATGGAGAACACATCGGCGCATCCGTACAAGGCCGGAAGGTCGTCGTGCGGTACGCGACCCAGGAACGTGACAGGCGCTTTCAATTCTTGCGCCAATTTCTTCAAGCGGTCTTCGTCTCGACCCGTGCTTGCAATCACCAACTTCAGGTGCGGACGATGCACGGCCAACTGCGCAACGGCGCGAATCACCGTGTCGAAGCCCTTGCGCGGAACCAATCGACTGATCCCCAACACAATTTCATCGTCTGCTTGTAGTCCGAACTTCGCACGTGCAGCATTGCGCTGGTCAGCAGTGAGTGGGACAAAACGATCCGTGTCGACTCCTGGCGGCACCACGGTGGTGGGCAATGTCCTGCCTGCCGCATGGTCTCCTTCACGAGATGGATACCCACCTGCAGCGATCACATGGTCGGCACCACGCAACACGTGACCCAACACCTGCTTTGAAACAGGCAAACGCCCCGGCACCGTTACCTCTGCACCATGCAACACCACCATGTACGGCAGTTGCAGAGATGGTCCCACCAATCCCAACGGCAAGGCAGGATCGAGAACGATGAAATCTGCTCCGAAATCCTTGGCCATGGAATTGATCCGCTGCACCATCCACGGGTGAGGCAGCAATACCGGTTCCTTCGTGCGCTCAATGCGATACGGCTGTTCAGCATCGAACGACGCAGCATCGGCATGCGGACTGGTGAGCACTGCAAATGAATCGGAGGGCAAACGACGCCACCACTCCCACAACAACGACTGGATACCGCCAATCTTCGGAGGGAAATCGTTGGTGACAAGAAGGTGCTTCATAGGTTGCTACGCAAGGTTGGCAGATGAGCAAGCTCTGCACGTACCATTTCATCGGCATCTGTGACAGGAATCAATGTGGTGAAACCCAAACGTGCCGCGGCCCACACCGCGTGTGCACGAAGCACAGGCTCTGCGGAGCCCACATACTGACCGATTATTTGCTTCCATTCGTCGGTGGGCAATGCCTCATTGCCGGCGATGATGAGCGCATTACGACGAATCCACATGGGGTTGCGATCGTGCACGTACCAACCGTCGCATGCCTCCATCAGCGATTCATCATCGAGCGTGAGAAGTGTGCGGACTCCGAGCGCAACTCGCAACGACATTCCTCCGACCGAGACGGGCACCGACAGGTTGCGAGTGTGCGGGCAACTGGTTTGACAGTCATCGCACCCGTAAATGCGATTGCCGAGCGCCTCTCGATATTCCCGCGGGAACACCCCGGGCTTTTGAAGGAGCCACGAGAGACAACGGTGTGCATCGATGACACCAGGCGCAACGATTGCTTCGGTGGGACATGCAGGCATGCACCGCGTACATGTTCCGCACGAATCTTGCACGGGCGTCGCAACAGGAAGTTCCGCTGTTGTGACGACGCAACCCAACACAAAGAAACTGCCGGCACCCGGCAACAAGATGTTCGCATTCTTCCCGAACCATCCAATGCCCGCGTTATACGCCACTTCCCTGTCGACCACCGAGTTGTCATCGGCAAACACCACGGCACGATGTCCGTCGTCACGCAACTGACGCATGATGGCACGCAACGATTCTTTCAACGCTGCCTGATGATCCATCCACGCATATCGCGCCACAAATGCAGGTTCCTCCTGCATGGCTATATCGATATCCCCGTGAAAGTAGGAATACGCACCAACGATGATGGACTTGGCTCCCTCCACTGTGAGCGAAGGCGTGGTGGAGCGTTCTGGATTTCGAAACGTGAATTGCATTCCGTTCACCAGGTCGTTGTCGATGCGATGACGAATAGATTCACGTGCTCGCAACAACGGGTCGGCAGAGGTCACCCCCACGGAGTGCAAGCCGGCTTCATGGCCGATGGCCTGCAGCTGTGCCCAATACTTTTCGCCGCCGGGCAGAGGCCCTTGGACAATGCGGCGCTTTTTGCGAGTACTGGAATTATCCGACGGCACGGTGCCGAAGCGTAGGCACCAAACCAGCCTGAGCGAGCAAACGAATTTCTCGCAGTTCCTGCAGGTTGAGAACCACGGCCCCTTCTGCGGGCTGGTCGCACAAAACGCTCATCATGCAGTCCCCACAGGCCTCGCTATGGCGCATGACGCAGGTGTCGCACGAGATCATGAGCACTGGCTCGGGGCTGACGGGTGTGTTCTGAGGCTTTGATTCCATGTCTCCACCTTGACGAATGGGTGTGACATGGTTGCGCTACAGGACTGTGGCACCCTCAACATCAATGGTGAGAATCTTGGAATGTCCATCGGCCGGAAGGCTTCCCGCGATGCGGTCTGCTTCCTTCGGGTCGCACATAAGGGCCACGGTGGGTCCCGAGCCCGAGAGCCAACCGCACCAAGCGCCCGCAGCCAAACCGGCCTCTAGCGCTGCCTTGCATGCAGGTGATGCACCCAACCGAATGTCCTGATGGATGCGATCTCGGGTGGCTTCACGCAACAGCGACACGTTGCCCGTGGACAATGCGGTCACAAACATTGCCGTTCGCGAGATATTGAAGACGGCGTCAGCAAGAGCGATGGTGGGGCCGATTTTTCCACGTGACTCGTTGGTGGATGTGGTGAAGTCAGGCACCCACATCACGAATACCGGATCCAATGCCACGGGCACTTGCACCACCAAGTTTTCGCTGGTGATCACCACCCCACCGTGCAGTGACGGCGCAACGTTGTCGGCATGGCCTTCCAGTTCGGCGCCGATTGCCAATGCGTTGGACGTTGCACGGCTCCACGATGATCCTTGTTGCTGCACTTCTGCCGCAACAGCACCGCCGATGCGTACTGCACCGCTGAAACCCATGCCGCGCCCCATGGGAATTGCATTGCGCACCCACACGCGACCTTTTCCACCAGCACGAATGAATGCCACTTGTGCGGGATGCGTGTCGTCAGCTTCGCGTCCACCTTCCAACACGGGGTCGACACCCACAATGCCCACTTCGGTGTACAACGACAGTGCAAGACCCATCACGTCGAATCCGGGACCAAGGTTTGCCGACGTTGCCGGAACGCGAACGGTCATGACATTTTCTCCATGCGTTCCGCCTCTCGTTGGCTGGAAGCCACCACGATGTCCAACACGTTCTGGGCCGCGCCCGAATCAATGGATGCACGCGCGCGATCAATCCCTTCGCTCACTTCACCCACCAAGCCCGCTACGTACATGGCACATCCGGCATTGAACGTCACGATGTCGCGTACTGGACCTGTTTCACCCGCGAACGTACGCTTCAAAATCTGCAGATTGTCTTGCGGATCACCACCACGAATGTCTTCGAGTGTGGAAACTGGAATGCCGAAATCCTTGGCATTCACTTCGAACTTGTGCACCTGACCATCGCGCAATTCGAACACGGTGTTGGCGCCACTCACTGCCAATTCATCGAGACCACCATGTCCATGAACCACCCATGCGCTGGACACTCCGCGTGTTGCAAGAGCTTCTGCCATGCGATCCATCATGTTCGGCATGGCAACACCCACCAACATGTTGGAAATGGGTGCAGGGTTTGCCATTGGCCCCAACAAGTTGAACGCGGTGGGTACGCCAATCTCTCTGCGAGATGGAGCCGTGTAACGAAACGCCGGATGAAAACGAGCGGCCAGACAAAATCCAAATCCAGCATCAGCGATGACAGCAGCCACACCTTCTCCATCGAGCTCCACTGCAACACCCGCAGCTTCCAACAAATCGGCAGCACCACATTTCGAAGAAGCAGCACGATTGCCGTGCTTGCACACCGGCACACCTGCGCCCGCTACCACCAGCGATGACATGGTGGACACATTCACTGAATTGCTCTTGTCTCCACCTGTGCCCACAATGTCGATGGCACGTTCGGCAACGGCAACGGGAAGAGGTACACGGTTGCCAGCGGACCGAACTGCATGCAACATGCCTTCAAGTTCTGCTGCAGTTTCACCCTTGGCACGCAACGCAATAATGAATGCCGTCATCTGGGATGGCGTGGCATCTCCCGTGAGAATTTGAGTGATGGCAGCTTCAGCCTGGGCGCTGCTGAGGTCTTTGCGCTCCAACAGTTGTGCCAAGAGTGTGGGCCAACCTATGAACTGCTCGGGCGTGGTCATCTGTCAAGTATCCACGCACAGCGGCATAAAAAACGAATGATTAGGCGGTGCGGCGGCGTTGACGAATGAGTCGGCGACGCTCGCGGTCGGTGGCGCCGCCCCACACGCCATCTTTTTCACGCACGGCAAGCGCATGCTCGAGGCACGAAATACGAACAGGGCACTCGGCACAAATGGCAATTGCCTCCCCCGCATTCTCCTCAGAATCGGGAAAAAAGATGGACGGATCCAGGCCGTTGCAAGCCCCATTCGTGCGCCAACTCATATCTCGCGACATCACATACCCCCGTTGGATGTCGGGGCATGCACGCCCCTTGTGGGGCATCGTATGTGTCGCGCGTCACATCTGTCCAATCCGCCCGCTGAGCCCCTGAAGGCCAAGCACGACTGGATGCAGGGCGTTACGGACGCAGGTCAGTGAGCAGTTCGGTACGGGTGGTGTCAGCCAGTTCGGTCTGCTTCAGGTAGTTGGGCTGAGAGCACACCACCGACACTGCGCCTGTTGCGAACACCTCTACTTGGGCGGGCGTGAAATTGAAGGTGAGGTAATGCACGGCGGCTGTGACATCGTCACGCGTGAGACCTGCAGCGTGTTGTGCGTCGATGGTGCCCGGCACCATCGTGCCGTCACTCAACTGCAACGAGATGCTGTTTTCCAAACCTGCAAGCTTCGGCAACCATTCACGTACCTGATCTTCGCTGGTGAGTTCCAGGAACAACGTGGCACACAATTGACCGGGCTCGGGAATCATGGGGTTGTACGCCTTCAATTCCTCCAACACACCCTCATCGGTGAGCACCTTTTCCACGCGCACCATTTCTTGAATTTGCAGACGCATGGTGTCGCGATTTTCAAACATGATGGTCATGATGTCGCCAATGGCCACACGACGCAGACGCTTCACTGCAATCATGCGAGCGCGGAATTCTTCACGCTCACGTTCATACGCACGCTGATCGGCGATGTCGTCGAGTGTGAGCTTGCGGCTGGGGGCTGCCGTTGTCATGGTGTGTCCTTTCGTTGTTTTCTATTTCGATGGTTCTTCGGCAATGCCGTATGCACGCGCCACCACTTGCAGTGGGTGCTGCGCAGCTTTTCCGGTCTGTTCGTTGATGGCCGTGTTGGCAAGATGGCAGTCGCCAGCAACAACTTGGCTGTCGGCAGACTCCAACTTGTCGGCGAGTTTCTTGGCAATGGGAACGGCGAATTCTTCGTTGCCCGCCTTGAAGCCCCACATACCGTCGATGCCGGAACACTGATCAATCAACTTGATCTTTGCGCCCGTGAGCTTCATGAGATCACGACTACGAAGTCCGATGTTCTGCGCTTTGAGGTGACACGGAATGTGATACGAGATGGTCTCGGCAATTTCGCCTGTGAACTCGGTGTCGAGTTCGGTGCCCTCTGCCTTGTGCAGGTTCATGAGGTATTCGGACGAATCAAAGGTGTGCGCCGCTACAAGTTCGGCATCGGGTCCGCCCACGTAGTCC
This sequence comes from Ilumatobacteraceae bacterium, assembly GCA_023254135.1. Taxonomy (GTDB): domain Bacteria; phylum Actinomycetota; class Acidimicrobiia; order Acidimicrobiales; family Ilumatobacteraceae; genus UBA2093. The sequence goes on from JALQYL010000003.1 coordinate 53,928, forward strand.
ACGTAGTCCTTCTTCAACACGTAGCCACACGTTGGCTGTGGCACCACAATGTCGTTACCTGCGCGCACTGCGTCGGCCAGCACTTTCACCTGCTTCACAGCAGTCTTGGTGAATGCATCCACGTCGCCGCTGTGCAAATACGGAGCACCGCAACATCCGGCGCCTTCCACCAGTGAACATTCAACGCCGTTGCGTTCGTACACCTTCACAAGGTCCTGACCGATACCGGGCTGCTGATACTCCACCAAGCACGTGGGGAAAACGGCAACTTGTCCCTGTTTCTTGGAAAGAACCGGCTTTGTCCTCTTCTTGAACCATGTACTGAAACGAACCTTCGCATAGGGCGGCAACAATCGCACTGAAGAAACTCCAGCCGTTTTTTCCACGGCCTTGCGCATGAATGAACCAGGCTTTGCGCCAATGACCACGTTGGTGACGGCTGCGGTCTTCGTTGCCACTGCGCCGAAGAAGTCGGTGTGCCCCATGACCGTGTCGGTGATGCGCTTTCGCACCGTGACCTGACCATTTGCACGACGCATCGCATCGTGACGCAACATCAGACGAGGGAAATCAAGTTGCCACTCGTGCAATTCGGGAATGTACGGACAATTGACGTAACAGAGCTTGCATTGGAAGCACTCGTTGGCGACTTGATCTTGTTGCTCGGGAGTGAGCAAACCTGCATCTTGGCTCTCGTGCTGGTCGACATACGAGAACAAGGTGGGAAACGATGAGCAGAACTTGAAGCACAGGCGACATCCGTGGCACAGGTCGTACACGCGCGTGAGTTCCTCGCGCACATCCGCTTCATCGGTGTATTTCGGGTGCTTGGGGTCGTACGTAATTGTCATCGAATGTGTCCTGTGCGTGGAGTGAATGAGAAGCGAAAGAGAAAAACGATCCGCATGAAAATGGGGGCTACCGAAATCAGTAGCCCCCATTCACACGAATCGTGCGACACGAATGTCGCAGTCAGGTTTAGAGGGCTGCGAGACCTTCACCGAAACGACCGGCATGGCTCTTCTCTGCGCGTGCAAGAGTTTCGAACCAGTCGGCGATTTCGTCGAATCCTTCGTCGCGAGCTGTCTTTGCGAAACCTGGGTACATCTGTGTGTACTCGTATGTTTCGCCAGCGATAGAAGCCTTGAAGTTTGCTTCGGTTTCGCCGATGGGCTCACCTGATGCGGGGTCGCCAACTTCGGCGATGTATTCAAGGTGGCCGTGTGCATGGCCGGTTTCGCCTTCAGCAACTGAGCGGAACAGTGCTGCTGCGTCGGGGTAACCCTCGACGTCTGCTTTTTGCGCGAACCAGAGGTAACGGCGGTTTGCCTGGCTCTCGCCAGCAAATGCCTCCAACAGGTTTTCGTGAGTCTTGGAGCCCTTGAGGCTTGGCATGACTGTTTCCTTTCGGTGGTTGGTTGGTTAGCTACGTTTCACCGAGGCCGAGCAACTGGCACAACGACCGCGGTACACGATGTGAGCATCGGCTACCGCAAATCCGTCGAGACCACGCAACTCGGGCGCTTGGTTGACATAGACATCTTGAACTGCGCCACATACGTCGCAGACTGCGTGATGATGATCCGACACATTGGGATCAAAACGCATGGCTCCCGCACCCACTTCAATGGTGCGCAGCTCCCCCATCTCTGTGAGATCGGTGAGCGTTTGGTACACGGTGCGCAGGGAGATGCCGGGCATCTGCTTGCTTGCAACCGCATACAAGGAATCCGCAGTGGGATGGGCGCTGTTGTTGTGCATGAGTGTGAACAACAACTGGCGTTGAGGCGTGACCTTCAAACCAGCGGCGCGAAATGCGGTGGTGAGTTCTTCGGGTGAACGCATGGTCGACAAGGTAACGGTGAAATTTCTAATTTGCAACGATTGCTAATTAGCAATTATTGCAAATATTCTATTTAAGTCACATGACTTACAACGAATATGCTCAAAGCGATGTCCAATGAACACGCTTTCCATCGGTCTTATTCCCTGTCCCGCCTCGCAGCTGAAGAATTTGACGTTCTTGTAATTGGCGGTGGCATCACCGGAGCCGGCGCCGCTCTTGATGCCGCCAGTCGCGGTCTGAAAGTGGCCCTGGTGGAACGCGATGACTTTGCTTCGGGCACTTCATCGAAATCATCAAAGTTGGTGCATGGTGGACTGCGTTACCTCCAACAAGGTGACGTGCGCTTGGTGTATCAGGCATTGCGTGAGCGCAAGCGTTTGCGGCGCAATGCACCGCATCTGGTGCACGTACTCCCTTTCATGATTCCCATCCTCACCAAAGATGGTGTGGTGTCAAAGAAGATCGCCCGAGCGTTGGGCTCTGCCATGTGGATGTACGACATCACAGGTGGTTGGCGTATCGGGCGCATTCACCGTCGCCTCTCTGCGAATGCCGCATTCAAACACCTACCCACCATGCCCCGCCCCAAGTTGGCATCTGCTTATTTGTATTACGACGCAGAGGCCGATGATGCGCGATTGGTTCTCACGGTGTTGCGCACCGCAGCCGATAACGGTGCAGCAATTGCCAATCGTTGTCGGGTTGATTCCGTCAATTCCGCCTCCACCACGCAACATGTGGTGAACGTGACCGACACACTGACCAATACATCCATCGCTATTCGTACGCGTGCAGTGGTGAATGCTGGTGGCGTATGGGCAGACGATGTTCGCGCACTCGACGAAAACATTCATCCCGACACCATTCGACCCGCGAAGGGCGTACACCTCACCGTGCCCTGGGAAAAAGTTCGCAATGACATTGCAGTGGTGATTCCTGTTCCCAAGGATCGTCGCAGTTTGTTCGTGGTGCCCTGGTTGTCGAATGGTGACGGCACGTATCAATTCACCTACATCGGCACAACGGATACTGATTACAAGGGACCCGTGAATGATCCGCAATGCACGAAGGACGACATTGAGTACGTGCTCGATGCGCTGAACGCAAGTGTCACCACTGGCGTCACGTTCGACGACGTAACGGGCGTGTGGTCCGGATTGCGTCCTCTGGTGAAGACCGACGACACATCCGCAAAGGCTGGTCGCACAGCAGATCTCAGTCGCCGACACAAAGTGTTCACATCAGACAACGGCGTTGTCACAGTGACAGGCGGCAAACTCACCACCTACCGCGAAATGGCGGAAGATGCCATTGATGCGGTGTGCGAAGTACTCGGCGTGAAGAAACACAGTCGCACCAAGAGTTTCGCGTTGCACGGAGTTGCCGGGCGTCGTGGCACCAAAACACAACGTGATCTGCACCTAGACGGTCGTTACGGCAGCGATGCCAAAGACATCTACGCGCTCATCTCACAAGATCCCACCCTTGGCGAACCTCTTGTCGCTGGTCTTCCCTACCTGCGCGCTGAAGCTGTGTACGCAGTGACGCATGAGATGGCCACCTCGTTGGATGACGTGTTCACTCGCCGCACCCGCGCACGTTTGGTACATCGCCGCAATTGCGTTGCAGCCGCACCCGCGGTGGCCGACCTGATTGCACCGTTGCTGAATTGGACCAACGAACAACGTGCGGCAAGCCTTGCGGAGTTCATGGATGAGTGCGCACGCGAAGACGCAGCCTCACACGTCACCGAAGCTGAATTCATCGCTTCTCATCAATAACGGCAACAGCCAACAGAAAGACCAATATGAGCCTTCACTCCTACAACACCTCGGTCACCGATCCCATTGAGTTCGGGGGTGAACCAGCAGAGGCAAGCGCTCGTCTCACGGGTTCCGTTCGTTCGCTCACCGAAGCAGAAGTGGACGCACTCGGTGCCATTTGTGACACCACTACCGATGCAGAAGATCGCGTGAAACACGGACGTGACTGGTGGCCGCTTTCACTCAGTTGGTCACTGCAAAATCAGGTGCCGCAGATTCCATTCGCCGTGTGCCGCCCGAAGAACACCAGCGAGGTCTCATCGCTTCTCGCCTACTGCAATGAAAACAGAATTCCCGTCACTCCGTCGGCTGGTCGCAGTGGTGTGTGCGGTGCGGCGATTCCGTTGGCCGGCGGTGTTGCGCTCGACATGACGGCGATGCAAGGCATTGAATCGGTCGATGAGATTTCCGGAATCGTGGAGGCACTCGCCGGAACGTTTGGTCCCGATGTTGAAGAAGGTGCACGCAAACACGGACTCACCATTGGTCATTACCCACAGTCCGTTGCCATCTCCACCGTGGGCGGATGGGTTGCATGTCGCGGCGCGGGTCAATATTCCACGCGATACGGAAAAATTGAAGAGATGGTGCACGCACTCGAGGTGGTGCTGGCAGACGGCACCGTCGTGCACACGGGTGGCGCACCTGCCGGCGCGGTGGGTCCGGATATTTCGCAACTCATTCTGGGAAGTGAAGGAACGTTGGGTGTCATTACCCGCGTCTGGTTGCGCGCACATCCACTTCCCGAAGTGGAACGCCGCGGTGCGTATGTGTTCGCCAACTTGTCCGATGGCTTCGAGGCATGCCGCCGTATTTATCGCTCAGGTGCAACCCCTGCCGTGTTGCGTCTGTACGACGGTGCCGAAAGCAAGCGATCACACGGCGGCGATGGCACGAATGCAACGTTGTTGGTGCTTGACGAAGGAACCGAGGCAATCATCGATGCCACCATGAGCACCGTGCACGACATCTGTATGTCGATGGGCGCCACGGTGGGTGATGTTGCGTTGGTGGAAGCGTGGACACATCACCGCAATGACACCAGTGGCTTGCAAGCCCTCACTCGCAAAGGTTTCGTGGTGGACACGATGGAAATTGCCGCCAACTGGTCATTGCTTGATTCCATTGTGGAAGCAGTCGAAACCGCCATGCTCGCCGTGCCATATGCACGCACCGCAACGTGCCACCTCTCTCATAGCTATATCGAAGGTGCGTGCGTGTACTTCACGTTTGCCGCCAACCCACCGGCCGAGGAATTCGAAAAGACATACCTCGCATTGTGGGAGGCAGGACAAACTGCTGCATTGCGAGCCGGTGCAAATCTGTCGCATCACCACGGCATTGGATACAGCCGTTCGCAATTCATGGGCGAGGCATTGGGGAACGGACTCAATGTCTTGCGCGCAGTGAAGAAGGCATTGGATCCGAACAACATTCTGAACCCAGGCAAACTGGGCCTATGAGAACTCTGGTCATCGACGTTGGCACCAGCGGCCTGCGCGCGGCAATCGTTCACGACAATGCTTCGGTGACCGATCTCCATTACGAGGAATTCGCTCCATCGTCACCGGCAGGCGGTTTGGTGGAGTTCGATGCAACTTCCATGTACACAGCCGTGAAAAGGGTTGCCACTGCATCGCTTGCAAGCGGCGAAGTGAACGCCGTGGGCATCACCAATCAACGAGCGTCCACCATCGTGTGGCGTGCATCAACGGGCGAACCACTCGGTCCCGCCATCGGTTGGCAGGACTTGCGAACCGTGGGTGAATGCATCATGGCCCGCATAGAACATGGCCTCGCGTTTGCTCCCAATCAAACCGCCACAAAAGCAGCGTGGATGTTGTCGAACTACATCACTGATGTCGGCGAACGAAGCAGCGATGACATTCGAATCGGCACCGTTGATTCGTGGCTGGTGTGGAAACTCACACAAGGTCAGCAACATGTCACCGACCACACCAACGCTGCGGTCACCGGACTCACCGTTGCCTCTGGAGAATCCTGGAATCAAAAAGTTCTCGATGTTCTCAACATCGCCGAGCATCAATTGCCTCGCATCGTGGAAACATCCGGATTCATTGGCAATGCGTCTGATCTTCCCGGTTCGCCCCCCATCATGGCAATGGCGGGCGATCAGCAAGCGTCACTAGTGGGTCAAGGCTGTCTCTCACCCGGACTCACCAAGATCACCTTCGGCACTGGCGGCATGCTCAACACCTTCGTGGGTACGCGCGCACCTGAACATGCACAACGCAGCGAAGGAGGCACCTTCCCCATCGTTGCGTTCAGTACGGGTGGCACCATCTCCTATGCCACCGAAGCCATCATGTTGTCGGCTGGCACCAACGTGGAATGGTTGCGCGACGACATGCAACTCATCTCGTCTCCTGCCGATTCACATCTCATCGCCTCCTCGGTCACCACCTCGGAAGGTGTGGTGTACGTCCCCGCACTGTTGGGTCTTGGCACACCGTTCTGGGACTACGGCGCACGAGGCGCCATCTTTGGCATCACGCGTGGCACCACTCGCGCCCACATTGTTCGTGCCGTCTTGGAGGGCGTGGCGCATCGTGGCACCGACCTGGTGGACGCCGCCGAGAAGGACTCGGGTCTTTCCATCACCGAACTACGAATCGATGGGGGCATGAGCCGCAACGCCACATTTGTACAGGCCCTCGCCGATGCTTCGGGTCGCCCCGTGCGCGTCAGCCCCATCACGGAAGCCACCACCCTGGGTGCCGGATTCCTGGCGGGCGTCCCCGTTGGACAATGGTCACATCTCGCCGAGGCGGCCGACTCGCTCACAGGAGCCTCCACGGTGGAGCCATTAGGAGCGCCAGGGGTTTCGCGACAACAATGGGCAGAAGCAATTTCCAGGGCAGGCTCCTGGATACCTGACCTCTCGGCACTGGACTTCTAGTGTTGGGGGGCGACATTTCGCCGAAACGACAAAGGATGCCCCGCGTGGAAAACCATCAAGTTGACCTCCCAGAGAATTCCGCGACCTCGCGTCGCCGTCTTCTGACATCACTGCTTGCAGGTGGTGCTTTCGCAGCTGCCGCTCCCATGCTTGCCTCGCGCGCATCGGCAGCCGATGAAGCAACCACAACCACCGAGGCATCGACAGCCACCACCGTCGCGCCGCCAAACCGTGATGCCGCCGACAACGACACGTTGAACGCGCTCGTACGTCGCGAAGCACAAATGGTTGCCACATACGCATCTGCCATCAAGGTCACCAAGGACGCCAACGACGTGGCAGCACTCACGCTCATTCACGACCACCACCTTGCGTATCAGCAAGCACTCGTTGGTTACCTGGGCAACAAAGCCACCGGAGCAGGTGCCGCAAATTCTTTGGTCACTGCCTCTGGATCTTTCTCTGCCGACGCCAATCAGTTGGCTGGCCTTGAAAACGCAACCATGAACATGCACATCGACGCGCTCAGCACCATCAATGGTCTCAACGCTGCAACCTTGATTGCCTCCATCATCACCATGGAAGCGCGCCACAGCGCAGCACTTGCACTTGTTTCCGGTCTTGCACCACTGACTGCCGCTGGCAACTAACGAAAGCCTGATCACAATGACTCAGAACTCCACTCCGAAGTACAGCCGTCGCACCATGCTCACTGCTGGTGGCGCTGCAGCAGCAAGTGCCGCATTCCTCGCCGCTTGCGGTGGCTCCAACACCGTCACTCGACTTGGGTCGGCGCCCACCACCGAGAAGCTCGCAGATGCAGTTGTGACAGACGTGGTGTTGCTTCGCACAGCAATGTCCGTGGAAACCATGATTGCCAACATGTAC
>JALQYL010000040.1 GCA_023254135.1 Ilumatobacteraceae bacterium
AAAGGCGGGAGTGCTGGTGGCCCGTATGACCGCCGATGTGGAATCAATGTCCGAATTGGTGCAATTCGGACTCATGCAGTTCCTCTCGGCTTTCTTGCTGTTGTTCTTTGCCTTCTTCTTGCTCGTCAGCATGTCGTGGCAACTCACGCTCATCACCCTCATCGTGTTTCCATTTCTCATTGCGGCGTCGGTGAAATTTCAGCGTGATTCAAACCGTGCCTACTTGGAGGTTCGCGAGAAGGTGGGCGCCAACCTGTCTGCGCTGCAAGAGGGAATCACAGGTGTCCGCGTGATTCAGGCCTATGCGCGCGAGGACGAACAAATTCGTCGATTCGAAGAATCGAATCGTGCCCTGTTCCGCAGTCACATGTACAGCGTGAAGGTGAGCACCTGGTATTTCGGGCTCATTGAATTTGCAGGCATTGCTTCTACTGCACTCATCATTGGCATTGGCGGCTGGCTCACGCACAGAGGTTCGGTATCGCTGGGAACTGTGGTGGCGTTTGTGTTGCTGTTGGCCAACCTCTTTGATCCTGTGCAACAACTATCTCAGTTGTACAACACCTTGCAGTCGGCTGCTGCCGCTCTGCACAAGTTGTTCACCATTCTTGATACGGAACCAGACGTGGGGGAAGTGGCGAATCCCACCTCTCTTCCCGTTGCCGGCGATTTGGTGGTCAGTGACATCACGTTCTCGTACGCAACGGCGGCACGCCCTGCGCTCAGCAATGTGTCGCTCACTCTGCCTGCAGGTACGCGCTTGGCTCTGGTGGGCCCCACTGGTGCGGGCAAGTCGACTTTGGCCAAGTTGATGGCCCGCTTGTACGACCCACAATCGGGCACCGTTTCGTTCGGAGGAGTCGATCTTCGCAATGCATCCATGGAAGACCTGCGCCGTCGCATCGTTGTGATTCCGCAAGAGGGCTTTTTGTTCGATGGTTCCGTGCGCGACAACCTGTTGATCGCAAAGCCCGACGCCGCTGAGCAGGAGTTGTTGGCCGCTCTCGACAAGCTGGGATTGCGCGAGCGATTCGAGGCGTTGCCCGAAGGTCTTGATACGCAAGTGCGCGAGCGTGGTTCGCGTCTCTCGGCCGGAGAACGTCAGTTGGTCGCGCTGTCGCGCGCTGCTTTGGTTGACCCCGCAGTACTGGTACTCGACGAGGCCACATCGAACCTCGACCCAGGTACAGAGATGATCATTGAATCTGCCTTGGAGAAGTTGATGGTGAAGCGCAGCGTGATCGTGGTGGCCCACCGACTGTCCACCGTGCAGCGCGCCGACATGATTGGGGTGGTGTCAGATGCGCGAATCACCGAACTCGGAACGCATGCAGAACTGCTGGCTATGAACGGCCACTATGCACAACTGGTGAACAACTGGAACAAAAGCCAGCCGCACTAACGGGTGAGGTGCTTTAGTCGCGCGCCACGAAATATTTGGCTTTGGGGTGGTGGCAAATGATTGCTGAAGTGGTCTGTTCCGGTTGGTACTGCCAGCCGGTTTCTTCGCTCACTTCAATACCAATGCGACCCGCTTCCAGAATGTCGGCAACGCGTGCGTTGTCTTCCAAGTCTGGGCATGCGGGGTAACCCCACGAGTAACGACCGCCACGGTATTGCTGGCGGAACAGACCGGCCAGTGACGGACCATCTTCTTCCACATAGCCCCACTCGGTGCGAATGCGGTGGTGCCAGTACTCGGCCAATGCCTCGGCCATTTCCACGCCCATGCCGTGCATCACCATGTAGTCGTTGTATTTGTTCTCGGCGAACAATTCGGCTGCCTTGTCGCTGACCAATTGACCCATGGTGACAATGTGGAACGCGGCATAGTCCACCTCGCCACTATCGATGGGGCGGAAGAAGTCGGCGATACACATGTATGGCGACTCCTTCTGGCGTGGGTAGGCAAAGCGGGTGAGTTCTTGCGAGCGTGTTGCATCGGTCCACACCACCAAGTCGTTGCCATCACCGTTCACGGCGAAGTAGCCATACACCACTTGTGGCACCAAGTATCCGCCAGCTTTCGCCGCGGCAAGTTGTTCGCGCAAGAGAGGGCGGATGCGATCCTTGAAATCGGCATCGGTTTCACCATCGTTGGGGCGGTACTGCCACTGGTTGCGGAACAACGCCGTCTCGTTGATGTATTCGGCAATCTCGTCTAGTCCAATGCCCTTCACCACTTTGGTGCCCAAGAACGGTGGAACGAAAACAGTGTTGTTGGTCTCCACCTCGGGTGAGCGCGCGGGCAAAGTGGAGGGGTCCACCTCCACTTTCTCGCGACGAGGAATGAGGCGTTCGCCAATTGCTCGCCCGAAGTCCGGGTCGTCAACGCCAGATTTCTTGATCTCCATCAGCTTGTCGAGCGTGGACAATCCTTCAAAAGCGTCACGTCCGTAGAACACACGACCGTCGTACACCTTGCGCAGGTCTTGCTCCACGTACGAACGTGTGAGTGCTGCGCCACCAAGAAGAACGGGAATATCGCTGAGACCTTGGGTATTCAGTTCCTCAAGGTTCTCCTTCATGATGATGGTGCTCTTCACCAATAGTCCGCTCATGCCCAAGGCATCGGCGTTGACTTCCTTCACCTTGTCGATCATTTCCTGGATGCCGATCTTGATGCCGATGTTCACCACTTCGTAGCCATTGTTGGTGCAGATGATGTCCACCAAGTTCTTGCCAATGTCGTGCACGTCACCCTTCACCGTGGCAAGGACCAACTTGCCCTTCGATGAGCTCTCGCCCTCTGCGCGTTCCATGAATGGTTCAAGGTGTGCCACGGCGGTCTTCATGGTTTCGGCACTCTGCAACACGAAGGGCAACTGCATCTTGCCCGAGCCAAAGAGCTCGCCCACTTCGCGCATGCCGTCGAGGAGGATGTCGTTGATGATGGTGAGCGGTGCGATGCCGTTTGCCATTGCACGGTCGAGATCTTCGGTGAGTCCTTCGCGGTCGCCATCGATGATGCGTTGACGAAGAATCTGCTCCACGGTCCAGTCGGTGCGGTCTTCCTTCACGGCGGCCACGGTGCTGACACCGGCGAACAGTTCCAGCAACTTCTTCAGTGGGTCGTAGTCGGATGTACGGCGGTCGTAGATGAGGTCCTGGCACACATCAATTTGGTCCTGTGGAATGCGTGAGAGCGGCAAGATTTTTGATGCGTGCACAATTGCGGAGTCAAGACCGTGTTCGCGGGCCTCATGCAAGAACACACTGTTGAGTACCTGACGAGTGGCGGGACTGAGACCGAAGCTCACATTCGAAAGGCCCAGAGTGGTGTAAGCGCCTGGAATTTCGGCCTTGATGCGCTTGATGGCTTCAAGTGTCGCCATGCCGTCTTTGCGCAGGTCTTCATCACCTGTGCCGATGGGGAAGGTGAGCGCATCGAAAATGAGGTCACTGTTCGAGAGACCGTACCGCTCGGTGGCAATTGTGGCAATGCGGTGAGCAACGCGCATCTTCCATTCAACGTCGCGTGCCTGTCCTTCCTCGTCAATCAGCAAACAAATCACTGCTGCGCCATAGTCGCGGGCGAGTGTGAACACGCGATCCAAACGACTGCCTGGTTCTTCGCCGTCTTCCAGGTTGGCCGAGTTGAGGATGCTTCGGCCACCGGCATGCAACAGGCCGGCTTCCATGACTTGTGGCTCCGTGGAGTCGAACACCAACGGCACACTGGCCTGCGATGCGAAACGTGATGCAATCTCGTGCATGTCGACAACGCCATCGTGACCCACGTAGTCCACACACACGTCGAGCACGTGCGACCCCTCGCGAATCTGCTCGGTGGCCATCTTCACGCAGGTGTCCCAGTCTTCGCGCAACATTGCTTCGCGGAATGCTTTGGAACCATTGGTGTTGGTGCGCTCACCAATGATGAGGAAACTGTTCTCTTGTTCCAGAGTGACGGGGGAGTACAGCGAGGTAACGCTTGGTTCGAATTCAGGTGTGCGCACCTTCGGCTTCACGCCATGCACTGCCTCGCACACTTTGCGCAAGTGCTCGGGGGTGGTGCCGCAGCAACCGCCAACAATGCCGATGCCCAAATCGGTGACATGGTGCAGGTGGTACTGCGCCAATTGGTCGGGGGTGAGGTCGTAGTGGGTCTTGCCATCCACAACGCTGGGCAAGCCCGCGTTGGGCAAAACGCTCACAGGAATTTGTGAGTGCTCGCTGAGGTAGCGCAGGTGCTCCTGCATCTCCGCAGGGCCTGTGGCGCAGTTGATACCGATGACATCGGGCTTCATGGCAACGAGCGCCGCGTATGCCGCACCAATTTCCGTGCCCACCAACATGCGTCCGGTGGTTTCCATGGTGACCTGCACCTGAATGGGTACCTCGCGGCCCACCACTTTCATGGCTGCACGACAACCCTGCATGGCTGCCTTGATCTGCAACAAGTCCATGCACGTTTCGATGAGGAACAAATCGGCACCACCGTCAAGCAGGCCACGCGCCTGTTCTTCGTAGGCGTCACGAAGTTCGATAAAGCCGATGTGACCAAGTGATGGCAACTTGGTTCCGGGTCCGATACTGCCGGCCACATAGCGAGGGCGGCCGTCTACTTCGTAGGTGTCGGCCACGCGTCGCGCGATGGACGCCGCGGCCACGTTGAGTTCGTATGCCTTTTCAGGAATGTCGTATTCGGTAAGAACGGTGGAGAAACTGCCAAAGCTCGCCGTTTCGATGGCATCAACGCCGGCATCGAGGAATGCGCGGTGCATTGACTCGATGACATCGGGGCGGGTGAGGCACAGCATTTCATTGCAACCTTCAAGTGAGGCTCCGCCGAAATCGTCGGGTCCAAGGTCGAGACCTTGGACGAATGTGCCAAAAGCACCGTCAAAAACGATGACTCTCTCACGGACTGCGTCAATATATGGCTGGCGATTCATGGCTACACCACGCTATCCCCATAGAGTCATTGCATGGCTCGCGAAAAGATCTACACCCGTGAGGGTGACGACGGCACTACCGGATTGTTCTACGGCGGGCGAGTACCAAAAGACTCCGAATTACCCCGTGCATACGGGGCCGTCGATGAGGCGCAGGCAATCATCGGTTTGGTGCGCGTAGCTGCAGGCCACGGTTCAGAGGTCGACGGCATCGTCGTGCCCATGATGAAGGATCTCTACGTACTCATGGCCGAACTGGCCACGTTGCCCGAGAATCGCAAGAAGTTGCAGCCCGGTGTCAGTTGCGTCACATCTGAGATGGTCGACCACCTCGAGACCATCATCGATGAACTCGACACCAAGTTCGAGCCGCTCACCGAATTCGTGGTGCCCGGCGAGCATCCCGTGTCGGCGTGGCTCGATCTGGCTCGCACCGTGGTGCGTCGTGCCGAACGCCACGCATTGAGCGCTGCTCCGCCACCATCGCACGTGGTTCCGTATCTCAACCGATTGTCCGACTTGTTGTGGACCATGGCGCGTTGGCAAGAGGGCACATCGCGCCCCGTCAAGAGTCTGTAACCAGCTCCGCATCATCCCGCGCATTGCTCGGCACATAGAGTGTCGTCATGCGTACAACGTTCACCACGTCAAAGTCAGCACCATCAAAAGTTGGTGCGCTCGTCATCCCCATTGCTTCCTCCGGAACGATTCCTGCGGGCGTGGGTCTCAACCGTTCGCAACTGTCTGCCATTGGCTTCGAAGCAAAGGTGGGGCAAACCACGGTCCTGCCCGCAAACGCCAAAGGCACAGTACGTGTGTTGGTAGGCATCGGTGCGGTGGCCGATCTCAACGCGAATTCTTTGCGCAACATTGCAGCGGCCTCCGCACGCGCATGCAGCAAGTTTGAATCTGTGGCAACGTCGTTGCCCACTGCAGCGCGCGGTGACATTCGCGCCAACACGCAAGCAGTAGTGGAAGGGTTTGCGCTCGCATTGCATCGTTGGGCAGAACTGAAGCGCGACAAGAGCAGCCTCCCTGCGCTCACCAAGGTCATTCTCGTTGCAGGTGACAAAACAACTGCGGTGAAGAACGGCATGGACAAGGGCATCGCCACTGCAACTGCGGTGTGTATTGCACGCGACTTCGCCAACACGCCACCATCGCACCTCACTGCTCGTCAATTTGCTGAACAAGCCGTGGCAATTGCTGAAAAGAGCAATCTCAAGTCCACCGTGTACAACCGTGACCAACTCATCGCCATGGGTTGTGGTGGCCTGGTGGGAGTGAACAAGGGCAGCGTGGAGCCACCGCGCATGGTGAAGCTTGAGTACAAGCCCACTGGTGCGCGCGGCAAAGTGGTGCTCGTTGGCAAGGGTGTGATGTACGACTCGGGCGGCATCTCGCTGAAGCCCAGTGACCCAAGCCACGCTTCAATGAAAATGGATATGAGTGGAGCGGCTGCAGTGTTGGCCACCATGGGTGCACTCAGTGCATTGAAGGTGAAGACACAGGTGACTGCCTATCTCATGTGCACCGACAACATGCCCAGTGGTTCGGCACTCAAGTTGGGCGATGTGCTCACCATGCGCAATGGCAAGACAGTGGAAATTCACAACACCGATGCCGAAGGTCGCCTCATTCTTGCCGACGGTCTTTCACTGGGTGCCGAGAGCAAGCCAGACGCAATGGTGGACATTGCAACACTTACCGGAGCTTGTTTGGCGGCGCTGGGCAAGAAGATGGCTGGTGTTATCGGCAACAACTCCGCCGTGGTGAGTCAGCTCATGGCATCTAGTGGTCGCACCGATGAACTGTTGTGGGAATTGCCACTGTTCCGTGACTACCGCAGCATGCTCGATTCCAACGTGGCTGATATGCGCAACATCGGTGGACCACTTGCTGGTGCCACCACGGCATCGTTGTTCCTCAGCGAGTTCGTGGGCAACACACCATGGGCTCACTTGGACATTGCTGGTCCCATGGAAGCCGATGGGGACAACGGTTGGCTCAACCGTGGAGCAACTGCCTTTGGCACCCGCTTGCTCATCGACTTCTGCGCCAACTTCACCAAGCCAGCAGTCAAACTCAACAAGTAATCAGGTTTGTAGCGGCAACAAGTGTGTTGCGGCGTCAGCCAAATGATCGTTCCATTCGTTCACTGAGCCTGGCTCTTTTGACGGAATCACCACGAACTTCGAAGCGCCCACGGCCACAAACTTTTCAATGAGCGCACTGAGCGTTGCCCAACTATTGGGAACGAGTGTGGCGATGTCGTCAATGTCGGGGCGGCGCGTGCGCAAGCTCTCAAGGAACTTTTCCGAGTGTTCGCCGATCACATACGGAATGAGCACTCCAAAATGTTCCGGATCAATTTCGCGCCCGTGTTCATTCGCCACCTGGGTGATGGTGTTCCATCCGGTCTTCGCATCATCGGGTGTCACAAAAGATGGCAACCACCCGTCGGCCAGTCGTCCGACGCGCTTCAATTCACTGTCGGCAATTCCGCCTAGCCATACATCGGGCGGTGTTTGCTTCGGTTTCGGTTGCACCTGCAGATTGTCGTAGTTGTAGAAGTTGCCGTGAAAGGTGACGCTCTCTTGCGACCAACACGCGCGCACAACCTCTAGTGCTTCATTGAACATCTTGGCGCGTTGTGTGCGCTCAACGCCGAACGCTTGTTGCTCCACAGGATCAGCAACGCCAAGTCCGAATGCGGGCAGAAGTCGACCATTCGACATGCGGTCAAGCGTTGCCAATTCCTTGGCCAACACCACTGGGTTTCGTCCGGGCAACACCATCACACTCATGCCGAACTTCATCTTGGTGGTGCGCGCTGCGGCCATGCTCATGGCCACCAGTGGGTCTGGTGCATCTCCGCTGATGCGTTCGCTCAGCCACAAACTGTCGAATCGCAAGTTCTCCATGGTGTCCACCACTTCAAGAAATGAGGTGTCATTCAATTTGGTGCGGACGCCAAGCCCGTATCCCACGCGTATCTTCACGTTTTCCATGCTGACACACAGGGGGCTGGCGAATAGCCTCGTGACATGTCCTCGCCCCTTGACCCCATTGCTCAATTCCGACTCGACGGCAAAGTAGCCATCGTCACCGGCGCATCGTCGGGGTTGGGTGCTCGATTCGCTCGTGTGTTGCATGCAGCCGGCGCGCAGGTGGCAGTCACGGCACGTCGCCTCGATCGCCTTGAGAGTTTGGTGTCTGAATTGCCTGGCGCATATGCGGTGCAATGTGATGTGTCAGACGAAGCACAACGTGAATCACTGGTGCAGCAGGTAATTGCGCATTTCGGCAAGGTGGACATTTTGGTGAACAACGCTGGCGTGGGTCACACCATCAGCGTGGAAAAGGAAACACTCGACGACTTCCGTTCCACCATGGAAATCAACACCACCGCCATTTGGCACTTGTCAAAGTTGTGCGGTGTACACATGGTGGCGCAACAGTCGGGTGTCATCGTGAACGTGGCATCCATTCTGGGCAAAGTGGGTTCCACGCCCATCAAGCAAGCCAACTACTGCGCCAGCAAGGCTGCGGTGTTGGGTCTCTCGCGTGAACTTGCATTGCAGTGGGCACGCAAGGGTGTGCGAGTGAATGCATTGTGTCCCGGCTGGTTTCCTTCTGAAATGACCGCAGGTATGGAAAGCGACGAAGGCTCACAGCGACTCATTGCGCAAAACTCGCCCATGCCACGCATGGGATACGAACACGAACTTGATGGCGCTTTGTTGTTCATGGCCAGCGATGCTTCGTCGTTCATGACCGGAACAGAAGTTGTTGTCGATGGCGGATGGACCGCGCGATGAGCGACGGTAGTAGCCCGGAAATTGCAACGGGTAGGGAAGTGCTGCGCGCTCCCGGAGTAAAAGCATTTCTGATTGCACAATTCACCATGACCGTTGGCGTCATGTTGCAAGCAGCCGCACTGGGTAAGCACATTTTCGACATCACGGGCAAAGCACTCGATATCGGCTGGCTGGGTTTCGCCGAATTCCTGCCGGCCATCATGCTGGTGTTGGTGACTGGCTCGGTTGCCGACCATTACGACCGCAAAAAGATCTTGCTGTTCTCGCAATTCGGTGAAGTGTTGTCTGCGGTTGCGTACGTGTTTTATGCACGCACCAATCCCACAACAACAACCTTCATTTTTGTGGTGGCGTTCTTCTTTGGCGTTGCGCGTGCATTTGCGTCACCTGCGGTGCGCACCATTCCGCCCATGATCGCACCAGAAGGTGGATTGCCCCGCATCATCGCCATGTCATCGGCTACGTGGACTGGTGCAGCAATCTTTGGCCCTGCCATCAGTGGCTTCCTCTACGCAATAGATCCGTGGGTTGCATACGCCACGTCTGCAACTTTGATGACCATTGGTTTGGTTGCGTTCTCCACCATTCGTGTTCCAAAGACCGCCCAGCAAATGTCCGCCAACCGTGAGCGCCCCAATTTGAAGCATGCGATGGAAGGTCTTCACTTCATTCGTCGTACTCCCGTGCTTTTGGCGGCAATTTCCCTTGACTTGTTTGCCGTGTTGTTCGGTGGCGCCGTTGCATTGCTTCCCGTTATCGCAGAGGAGCAACTAAACGTTGGCGCCGTTGCGTACGGCTGGTTGCGTGCCGCCGGTGGCATTGGTGCGGCATCAATGGCCATTTATTTGGCGTTTCGTCCTATTCGTCGTCGGGTGGGCAAAAACCTTCTTGCAGTGGTAGCAATCTTCGGAGTCTCCACTGTTGTGCTCGGACTCACACACTCATACGTCGTGGCCTTCATCGCTTTCCTTGTCGCCAACGCCGCCGACATGGTGAGTGTGTTCATCCGCAGTTCTCTTGTGCCACTTCTCACGCCCGACGAAAAACGTGGTCGTGTGAGCGCAATGGAAGGTGTGTTCGTTGGTGCATCGAATGAATTGGGTGCGTTCGAATCGGGTGCAGTTGCCAACTTCATCGGCACCACGGCCACCGTGATAGGTGGTGGTCTCGCGACTGTGGGCATTGCGGCAGTGTGGTGGGTTGCCTTCCCTGCGCTTCGTCATGTGGATCGATTCGAAGACCTAGAGGACCGCGCCGAATAATTCCCGCGCAATAGAGTGGGGCCATGGCTGAAATTCTGAACAAGGTGGAAGACACCGTCGGCAAAATCGCAAAGCGCGGTGTGGTGTCGGAATTCAAGGACTTCATCAACCGTGGCAACGTGGTGGAACTGGGCGTTGCGTTCGTCATGGGTGCCGCGTTCAAGACCATTGTCGACTCTTTTGCAGGAAGCGGCACCAGTCCGGGCATTCTGGGCGGTCTTATTGGCGCCATCTTCGGTGGCAAGCAACCCGACTTTTCCAAAAAAGTATTAACCGTCAATGGCAGCGATATTCCGTTTGGCGCTCTGGCCACGGCCACTCTCAACTTCTTCTTCGTGTCCCTGGCCCTGTTCTTGGTTGTCAAGCTGTACAACAAGTTCCGTTCTTCCGATGACAAGAAGAAGGACGAAGTTTCAACGAACGACTTGTTGAAGGAAATCCGCGACGAGCTGCGCGCGGCCCGCGATACCAACAACAAGTAACGGCCTGCCCCGTTAACGGGGGTACCAGCCCTTATCCTCAATGGGGTCATGTCTGCCCCTCGACTGCGCTCTTTTCTCTCTGTTGTCGCACTCTGCGGCCTTCTTGGCGCATGTTCGGCCACTAGTAAGGCTCGGGGAGACAGTGTTCTTTCGGGTGTTGGTCGCATTCCCGGCATCAACAGTTCGGGTGCTGCCGTTGTGGTTGACGGCGTTCGCGCCAATCTTTCGTCCATCCAGGGTCCGACAATTGGCACCTTGGTGTCGGGCAACAAACTCTTGGTGATTGGCGATTCCATTCTCGCGGGTACCGCTAGTCGTTACGGTGGCGCCATGTGCAGTGCGCTCACGCCCATGGGGTGGCGAGTTGCAGTGGAAGCCGAAGCGGGGCAACTTGTGGGCTTTGGTCGCACCGTGTTGCGCGATCGTATTTACGAAGGTTGGGATGCTGCGGTGGTGTTCCTCGGAACCAATTACGGCGGCAGTGCAGAAAAGTACCAACGCGATCTCACCGCCATTGTTGAATCGCTCGCACCACGACCCATGTTGCTGCTCACCGCCACGTTGTTCCGCCCCACAATGAACGATGTGAACAATGTGATTCGAGCCGTTGCCGCATCGCACTCGAATGTCACCATTCTCGACTGGAGCAGCACTTCGGCACAACCCGGCTTGTTGAACGCAGACGGCATTCACCCCAACAACGCAGGTAGGTCAGTTTTGGTGCAATCCATTGCCAACGCACTTGGCAACGCGCCAACTTCTCCGGGGTCTTGTTTGCCCTCGAAGTACACCGATGACACCATGGGTCGCGATTTCATGCCCAGCACCACCGTTGCTGCAGTGGCGGATCCAGATATTCCGTCGGCAGTTGTCACCACATCGCCCGTGGTCACCACAACAATTGGAACAGGCGCCACAACGGTGCCTCCTTCAATGACAACCACCACCTCGGTCGCGCGCTGATGTTGCAAGTGAAGAACCTCACCGTTGAGGTGGGTGGACGCAACGTGGTGCAGGGTGCATCGTTCCAGGTGATGCCACGCGACAAGGTGGGCATCGTTGGCAGAAACGGCGCCGGCAAAACCAGCATGTTCAAGGTGTTGGGTGGGGAAGCAGACCCTGCTGCCGGCACCGTGACACGTAGTGGCATGTATGGCTACCTGTCGCAGGACCCACGTACCAGCAAGGAACAGGAAGCGAAGTCGGCCATCTCGCACGTGTTGTCGGGCCGCAACATCGACGGCGACCTTGAACGCATCGAGAAGTTGCGCGTGGCAATGGAAAGCGATCCCAGCGATCGCAACGTGTCTCGCTACGCAAAGGCAGAAGAAGACTTCAATCTGAAGGGTGGCTACTCAGCCGAGAGCGAAGCGCGCGCCATCGCCGCCGGCCTTGGGTTGAAACCTGATCGTTTGGATCTTGCACTGGGTGTCCTCTCTGGTGGTGAACGTCGGCGCGTTGAACTCGCGCGCATTCTGTTCGCTGGCAGCGACATGTTGTTGCTCGACGAACCCACCAACCACCTTGATATTGATGCCAAGAACTGGCTGCTCAACTACATGCGTAACTACAAGGGTGCGCTGTTGGTAATCAGCCACGACCTGGAACTGCTCGACGAAGCAATCACTCGCGTGCTGCACCTTGACCGCCCCGATGAAGACGACATTGGTGCCGTGTTCGAATACCGCGGAACCTATTCGCAGTACAAGAAGTCGCGAGCCGAAGATGAAGCACGCGCCGAAAAGAAGGCCATGATGCAAGCCAAAGAAGTGGCGCGCCTGCAAGAAGTGGTGGATAAGTTCGGCGCAAAGGCCACCAAAGCATCTATGGCGCACAGCATCGAAAAGCGCATCGCCCGCATCGAGGCCGAGGGCACGTCGGTGCGCAAGAAGGACCGTCAGCTCACGGTGAAGTTTCCCGACCCACCACAAAGCGGCGTCACCGTGCTCACCACCAAAGGACTCAGCAAGGGATACGGCGGACCACCAGTGTTCGAAGATGTTTCCTTCGACCTCGGTCGTGGTGATCGCTTCTTGGTTCTGGGCCTCAACGGCGCCGGCAAAACGTCGTTGTTGCGCATTCTCGCTGGCGCCACCGAAGCCAACATCGGCACATTCGAGTGGGGCTACCAAGTGAGCGTTGGTTACTTCGCTCAGGAACACGACACCATTGACCCGAAGCAATCGTTGCTGTGGCACATGCGTCGCGAACTTCCGTCCGGTTCACCTCTCACCGAAACACAATTGCGCGCACTGCTCGGCATGTTCGGGTTGCAAGGCGACAAGGTGTTCCAAGACTCTGGTTCACTCTCAGGTGGAGAGAAAACAAAACTTGCGCTCGCCATGTTGATGGTGGGCAGAAACAACGTGTTGCTTCTTGACGAACCCACCAACAACCTTGACCCACACAGTCGCGAAGCGGTGGCCACCGCACTAGAAACGTGGAAGGGCACCATCATCATGGTGAGCCACGACGAAGAATTCGTGCAACGCCTGGAACCCACCAAGGTGATTCTCATGCCCGACGGCCAGGTGGATTACTTCAGCCAGGAGTGGCTGGAACTGGTCAGCCTGGCGTAACTATTCGCCTTGAAGTCTGTTGATCGACAGAACGCGATAGGCCTGCAGGACTGCGAATTCAGACAAGAAATCCTCGACGGATTGTCCGTTGTAGGAAGCTGCAATTTCAAGAATTTTTGCTTCGAGTGGGGTAACCAGGATGGATATTTCTGAGTTCTTTTCCCTTGTTTCCATAGGAAAACAGTAGACCTGGGGTGAGTTTTAGACCTCAGGTTCTTGTAGTACTGCGGATAACTATGTAGTGTGTCGCGCATGGCCAGCACAG
>JALQYL010000041.1 GCA_023254135.1 Ilumatobacteraceae bacterium
CTGCCGGGGTTGGATGTGCGACAGAGAACAATCGCTGCGCCTTTGCTGTGTACCAGGTATGGCTCAATGGTGTCGCCACCCATGTACGGGTTCACAGTGACAGCGTGTGCGCCGTAGCGATCAAACGCTTCCTTTGCGTACATCTTGGCGGTGTCGCCAATGTCGCCTCGCTTCGCATCGAGAATCACAGGGATCTGCGGGTAGTTGCTGCGAATGTGTGCAATCACATTTTCTAGCTGCTTCTCTGCGCCAGCAGCTGCGAAGTACGCAATCTGCGGCTTGAACGCACACGCAAACTCTGCTGTGGCATCAATGATGTCGATGCAGAAGTACTCAATGCCGTCGGCATCGGGGGAGTAGTGGCTGGTGAGACGCAATGGGTCGGGGTCGAGGCCCACGCACAGCAAACTGTTCGACTCGCGCCAGCGAGCCTGCAAGAGGGAAGAGAACTTCAAGTTCAGCCTTCGATGGTGATGGCCGCAGTGGGGCACATGTCGGCGGCCTGGGTGACCTTGTCGCGCAGTTCCTCGCCGGGCTCTTCAATGAGAACGTAGAGGTAACCATCGCTGCGCACCTCAAAAACCTCAGGTGCGATCTGTGTGCAGGCACCTGTCGATGCGCAGATGTCGTAGTCAACGATGACCTTCATGGGAGCCTCCTGGTTGCTGCTCCCAAACTACTCCTCGCAATGGGGCAACGGTTAAGCCGTGTGGCGTTCGTAGGCGGAGAGAACCGCGCGCAGTGAGGCCGAGATGATGTTGGGGTCGGTGCCCACCCCCCAGCGAACATTGCCATTGCCGTCAGTGGTCTCCACGTACGCCACGGCAGTTGCTTCTGAGCCTTGACCCATCGCATGTTCGGCATAGTCAACCACGTCAATCTGGGCACCCAAGCCTTCACGAACGGCGTGCACGAATGCATCAATGGGTCCATTGCCTTCGCCGCTGATGGTCTTGCGCTCACCATTGATGGCGAGTTGTGCAGTGATCACCGTGCGTCCTGACGTGGAGTCACTACGCAGTTCATGGCTATCAAGCTTCACGTTCGGAGTTTCGGGCAAGTACTCGGTAGTGAACGCGTCCCAGATGACGGTGGAGCTCACTTCGGTGCCGGTGTCTTCGGTGATGCTTTGAATGGTGCGAGAGAACTCGATCTGAAGCCGACGTGGCAAGTCATAGCCATGCTCGGCCTTCATCACGTATGCAACGCCACCCTTGCCGCTCTGGCTGTTGACGCGGATCACTGCTTCGTAGTTGCGGCCCACGTGCTTGGGGTCGATAGGCAAGTAGGGAACGCCCCACGTGTCGTATCCATCGCCCAAGGCCTCAAAGCCCTTCTTGATGGCGTCTTGGTGACTGCCTGAGAACGAGGTGTACACCAGGTCGCCCACGTACGGGTGACGCTCGGGAACGCTAAGGCGGTTGCAGTATTCAGCGGTGCGACGCAATGCGTCGATGTTGGTGATGTCGAGCTCGGGGTCGACGCCGTTCATCATCATGTTGATGGCCACGTTGATCACGTCGAGGTTGCCCGTGCGTTCGCCATTGCCGAACAGAGTGCCTTCCACGCGATCAGCGCCGGCCATGATGCCGAACTCGGCAGCTGCAGTGCCGGTGCCACGGTCGTTGTGTGGGTGCAACGAAATCAGCACCGTGTCGCGGTTCTTGATGGTGCGAATGAACCACTCGATCACGTCGCCGTACACGTTGGCGGTGTAGCACTCAACGGTGGCAGGCAGGTTGAGAATGAGCGGATTCTCCTTGGTGGGCTGCATCACATCCATCACGGCTTCGCAGATTTCAATCGCGAAGTCGGGTTCGGTGAGGCTGAAGCTCTCGGGTGAGTATTCGTAGCGAACATTGGTGCCGGTCAACATTGGTTCAAATTGCTTGCAAAGTTTGGCTGCTTCCACGGCGATGTTCTTGATGCCGTCTTTGTCCAACCCGAACACCACTTGGCGCTGCAAAGGATTCGTTGAGTTGTAGAAGTGCACAATCACGTTCTTCGCACCCTTCAAGCACTCGTATGTGCGCTCGATGAGTTCGGGGCGACACTGCACCAACACCTGAATGGTGACGTCATCGGGAATGAGATCTTCCTCAATGATCTGACGCACGAAGTCGAAGTCGGGCTGGCTGGCAGAAGGGAAGCCCACTTCAATTTCCTTGAAGCCCATGTTCACCAGCGCTTTGAACATGCGCATCTTGCGCTCGGGGTCCATGGGTTCAATGAGGGCCTGGTTGCCGTCGCGCAAGTCAACGCTGCACCACAGCGGAGCTTTGGAGATCACACGGTTGGGCCATGTGCGGTCTTCGAGTACGAGTGGAATGAACGCCTTGTACTTCTCGAAGGCCATCTTCTTCGGTGTCACGTTTTGTGGAGGCATTGGGTATTCCTTTGTTGGGTGTGTGGTGGGCGAGAACTGATTCGGACAAACAAAAAACCCCCTGCCTGGGCAGAGGGTTTCGACAGCAACGATATGCGGCTGCTGCCGTTACATAAGGAGGAGCAAGGTGGACGCGGAAGTCATTACTGAAAAGGCTAGCCCCACCAACGGCGCAGCGCCACCCCCAAAACGAGGGAGCGCTGGGCCGGGCTTACTGCGTGAGGAAGTTGCCGAACTGCCAAGGATCGCTGTGATCCAGCAGGTCGGCGTGGTCGGCCCACTTGTCGAAAATGTCTTTGCGGGTGCGCAAAGGGTTCCAATCGGTGGGGCCGGAGAACTGCGTGCCCAGGTAGGGGCGCGCGGCTTCCAAGATGAACTCGTGCGGCAGGTCGTCGGGAACGCACACGCCCTTGTTGGGCTCGGCGATCATCCAACGAACTGCTGACACAACGCTGGCAGCAACCTGCATGGTGGTGGCGCTTTGGTCGGGGAGAATCTGGCGAGCTTCATCGATGGAGAGCATGGAGCCCGTCCACCAACCATTGAAGTCGTGACCCAACAACAACACACCCAATTGGTCTTGGCCACTGATGATGTCGGTGTTCAGCAAACGTTGGTGGGGTTGCATTTCCCAGTCGCGCATTTTCAATTCGTGCACGCTGGCAATTGCCTCGTTCGATGGGCAGTACGCGTAGTGAACGGTGGGTCGATAGATGTCGACACCGTTCGCATCCTTCACCGTGAGGTGCTTGCACATGGTGTAGGCCTCGCCGTGGCGAATGACCATGCCCAGTGATTCTCCACCGGGCACCCACGTGCGCACCAGGGTGTTCATGCCTGGTTGCGCAATGCAGATCTGATTGTTCGGACCGTCGTCATTGTGCTGATACGCACGCGGAGGTAAATGCTTCTCATGTGTTCCCCATCCCAATTCGGCGGGTGCAATGCCTTCTTCATAGAAGCCATCCACACTCCACGTATTGACAAATTCGTTTACTTTTTTTGGATTCCCGGTGATTTGGGTATCGCGTTCTGCGATGTGGATCACCTTCGTGCCCGTCAACATGGCGAGCTTGTTGTATTCACCTTCTTCAAGTGCTTGTTCGAATCCGGCCATGCGATCACCCGCGCGGCCTTCGTCGATGATTTTGTTCGTGATTTCGAGAAGCGCTTGCTTCACGAAGTGGCTCACGAGGCCAGGGTTCGCACCGTGCTCAAGAACTGCGGTGGGGCCGTTGTTGCTTCCCCATGAGTTGATGAGTTTGGTGAGCGATTGGTGACGCACGTAGAGCGTGCGATCGAGCGGGTGTACATCGGCAAGGTTGTCGTACGGGTCCCACAACTCAACAGATGTGTTGAGGTAGCGCACGCCATGTGAATGGCACCAGTCGATGATGGTGGGAGCATCAATGTTCCATGCCAGGTCGAGCAAGAGGTCGCCCTCTGATACGCGAGCAGACAAGAACTCATCGATGTTCTCGGGTGTGACACGTCCGATTTCGTATTGCACGCCTTGAGCAATCAACGGTGCAATGCGCTCACGCTTGTCTTCGAAGTCGACCACGGTGATGGACGACGGAGACAGGCCCACATCTCGAACGAGAAGGGGAAGGGTGCACTGGGCAACACCGCCGCAACCAAGTACAAGGACGCGGCGGGGGATGAGGGGTGAAGTTGTCGGGCTAATTTTTGATCAATTAACCGACTCAGCGACGACTGCGTCGTCAATCAACTCGTTCAGCTCTTCGCTGAACATAGGTTCTGCTGGCACAAGCAATGCTTGCCAGTCGTATGAAATTCCCTTAAGCCCTCGTGTTTGAGTGCCGTCGAGTTGTGTGTCCATGAGAACTCCTCCCTGGTTGGGTAGAGGGTTCGCCCGTGGCGGGTGGCCCACGCCGTTGTCTTTCGACCCGGTTCGTACGACTTTTGCTCGGTGCAGATCCGTTGTTGGTTGGTCCTTTCTGCGCGAGTCTTTCTCGCGTCAGGAAATGAAAAACTAACGGATAGCGAGGCCCGTTGTGCAACTTTCTACGAAAAGTTCATTTTCAGGGTTTCTGGCCCTGCGATCGGCCGTCACACCTTATGAATATGTGCCCCGACGCGATTCTGCTCAGATACCGTGATTTCCCAACATGACCAATTCCCCCGATACCAAAACGACCGTCAGCGTGCCCACAGGCTTTGCCGCCTTGGGAGTCCCCGCAGCAGTCGACAAGGGCCTAGCGGCCGCCGGATTCGCCGCCCCCTTCGCCATTCAGACCGAAGCCATTCCCGTTGCCATGCGCGGCGTCGACCTGTGTGGTCGTGCCCGCACCGGCTCTGGCAAAACTCTGGCATTCGGCGTGCCCATGATTGCCCGCATCGAGAAGTTCGCCAAGGTGCGTGCACCTCGTGGACTGGTGCTCGTGCCCACCCGTGAGTTGGCCTTGCAGGTGGCCGAGGTGTTGCAGCCCATCGGCAAGGAATGTGACCGCGTGATTCTTCCTGTGTACGGCGGAGCATCGCGCGAGGATCAAATTGAGGCACTGCAGAAGGGTGTGGACATCATCGTTGCCACGCCGCTGCGTCTCATCGACCTCATGAAGGCCGATGAAGTGGTGATGAGCGACATTCAAGTTGTCACTCTCGACGAAGCAGACCGCATGGCCGATGAAGGTTTCACACCGCAGGTGGAATGGATTCTTCGCCACGTCACCGGCGAACACCAAACAATGTTGTTCTCCGCAACGCTCGATGGCCAGGTGGGCAACTTGGTGCGCCGGTACATGAAGGACCCTGAAGAGGTCTCCATTGACCAGCCCACCGACACGGTGGGCACCATGCACCACATCTTCCTTGGTGTGCACAAGATGGACAAAGACAAGGTTGTTGCCGCCATCGCGAAGTCAACAGGCAAGACCGTGGTGTTCTGTGACACCAAGCGCTTGTGTGACCGCGTCACCGACAATCTTCTTGACCTTGGAATTGACGCTGCAGCAATTCACGGCGACCTCACTCAGGCAGCTCGCGAAAAAGCCATCACCCGATTCACCGACAACAAGTTGTTGGTGTTGGTGGCAACAGACGTTGCAGCTCGTGGTATCGACATTGATGATGTGGCCTGTGTGATTCACTATGTGCCACCCATTGACCACAAGGCCTATTTGCACCGCTCGGGTCGTACCGCGCGCGCCGGCCGTGATGGCTTCGCCGTGACGCTCGCTGAATACAACCAGCACACCACGTGCCGCATTATCCAGAGAGCATTGCGTCTTGACACGAAGCCACCCGTTGAGGTGTTCTCCAACGACAAGCGCCTGCTTGATCTGAACCTGTTCCTCTAGCCCTACTGGCGTTTATTGTCGGCCGCCCGTACGGGCTGCTACACCTATTTGATACAAATGTTCGTCTGACGAGGGCGAGTGGAGGTCTGAATGGGTGTAGGTGTGAGTACGGGTTTGCAGGTCTCTTTCGTCGAAACTCTCGAGCAGATCATTGATCCCGTTGTTGCCTACCTCAACAATCCTCCCGCAGGCCGCGACCTCTTCGATGTGGACAACATCATCGTTCCCAACGCAGGTGTGCGTGCATGGCTGCTGCAGCAAATTGCGTATCGCGTTGGTGCAACACCGGATAAAACAGACGGCATTGCTGCGCAAGTCAACATCAAG
Source organism: Ilumatobacteraceae bacterium (assembly GCA_023254135.1). Taxonomy (GTDB): domain Bacteria; phylum Actinomycetota; class Acidimicrobiia; order Acidimicrobiales; family Ilumatobacteraceae; genus UBA2093. The sequence continues at coordinate 6,037 of JALQYL010000041.1, forward strand.
TACCTCGGCGCACTCGATGGTTTCCTCGGTCGTGGTTTCGCCGATTCTGATCCCTGGGAAGTGGGCCCACTTGCCATCACCACGCTCAAGGTTCTGCAGACGGTTACCGATGCGAACATTCTGAAGAACGTGGACCGGTTGGGCGGCGGCCTCAAAGCCGCTCGCGCCATTGCCGACAAGTTCGACCAGTATCACGCACGTCGACCATCCATGATTCTGGAGTGGATGCAGAAGTGTCCCAACCTTGCACCTGAACTCACCGATGATTTCCGCGATGGACAATATGTTGCGCAACCGTTGGCGCCGGCCGATCGTTGGCAATACGACCTGTGGCAGTTGGTGTATGCCGAAGTGGGTCAAGACCCCTGGGCTGCACAAGTTCAAGAGTTGTTGGTTAAGCCCGAGCTACTAGATGAGCTCACATTGCCGCCGCGTTTGTTGATTGCCGGTGTGCAGTCGCTCTCTGTGCGTCACATTCGCATGTTGCAGGTGCTTTCGCGTCGCGTGGAAATTTCGGTGTACATGGTGCATCCGTCGCCGGCACTTGCGCAGAAGTGGACTGGGCCCGTGAATGGCAACGTGCCACAACAGATCATCGCGCCGTCTGCTCCGAAGCGTGTGGAGTTCGATGACTCCGTTGATCCTTTGGTGGGCATGTGGCTTCGTGGTGCGCACGATGCACAGAAGTTGTTGGAATCACAAGGTGTCACTGCAGTTCCTGTTGCTGCTCCCACAAGTGTGACACCCACTAATTTGCTCTCCACACTGCAGCAGTCGGTGCGTACGGGATCCATTCCAAAATTCACGTTTGAAGAAACGGATCGCAGCGTGCAAATGCATCGCGCTCACAACTTGGGCCGACAAGTTGAGATTCTGCACGAAGCTTTGGTGCACGCATTCAACGATGTTCCTCAACTGGAGCCGCACGATGTGGTCATCATGTGCGCCGATATTGAGGCTGCTGCACCGCTATTGCAGGCCACCTTTGGTCGTACGGTGAAATCACAGAACGGTGAATATGTCTTGCCGTTGGTGGTGGCCGACCGCGGGCTGCGCTTTGTCGACGACGGCGCATCGCTGCTCGCCAACATTCTCACTGCAGCACGTGGGCGGTTCTCTATTGCTGACGTCATGGCGGTTGCTACGTCGCCTTTGGTGTTGAAAAAAGTAGGTGCCGGTGCCGACGATGTTGAAGCGTGGAACCGCATCATCGAGCGCACGCGCATTCGCTGGGGTGCCTCGCAAGATCAGCGTGCGCGAATGGGTGTCAACATTTATGAAGATGCACACACATGGCGCGCCGGATTGCAACGTGCACTCACTGGTGCGTTGTTGCCCGATTCCTTGCTACAGAGCAACTTCGGCGATGTGGTGCCGATGCCTGATCTAGAAGCGGCAGATATCGACACGGTTGCTGCACTCGCACACATTGTTTCGGTGTTGTCCGTTTTGGAAGAAAAGGCCAAGGGCGATGGGCAGTGCACGGTGGTGCAGTGGGCCGATGCAGTGGAAGAGGCGCTGGAAGCTTTGGGTGCCGATTCTCGTGGGGAGCTTGATAACGCACGTGAGGTCATTCACACCCTGCGCGGTTATGTGAATACGGCGGCAGGCGCAGGTGTTGCGGCAGCTACATGTTCCTTCAATGACTTTGCGGATCTCTTGGGTGAACTCATCGCTGGCACGCCGGGCCGACAGCCCTTGCGCACGGGTGCCATCACCGCCACCTCCATGGTGCCGCTGCGTAGTGTGCCGTTCAAGGTGGTGTGCTTGGTGGGCTTCGACGAAGGCACCATGCGCGCGGGCGATGCCGAAGGTGACGACCTTGTATCGCGTCAAGACTTCGTGGGTGATTCCAACCCACGCATCGATCAACGCCGTTCCATTCTCGATGCCATCCTTGCGGCCGAGAGCCAAGTGATCATCACCTGCAATGGCCGAAGCATCAAGGACAACCAAGAGGTTCCTCTCATTACGCCGTTGTCTGAATTCCTCGACTGGTGCGATCGCTGTGGTGTTCCAAAGAAGGACAAAGACGGCAATCACCAGAAGATTGAGTACCAGCACCCACGTCACTTCGGCGCTGCAAAGAACTTCATTGATGGAGCAATCGTGCCGGGCATCGTGTGGTCACATGATGAAGTCGGCCTTGCTGCTTTGGGTAACGCGGTCACGGCAACTGACGCTCGCGTGAAGGCCGAGAAGCTCTCGAAGGAACTTGAGAAGAAAAAGAAGAACCAATCGAATTATCGAGTGATTACTGTCGACGAATTGCGATACTTCATTTCAAGTCCCATCAGTACTTTTGTTCGTGACACACTTGAGATTCGCACATGGAAAGACGAAGAAACGGACGAGCCCGCAGAAATCCCATTGGCTGCAGAAAAGCGTGAAGCGAGCGCCTTGCGAAAGAGTTTCGCGACAGCTAATGCCAATGGTCTGACAAGCAAAGAATGGTCGCAACTTCAGCACAAAATTGGTGCCTTGCCGTTTGGAGAATACGGCACAAGTTTGGTGGAAGAAGTTGGTGCACGCGTCTCTGAGGCGAATGAGAAAGCAGCCGCTTGGGGTATTGATTTCTCGAAAGCTGTCAACACCCAAGTTGAAATCAAGTTCGACCACGCAGAGATCTCCGGCTCAATTCGTTATCACCAAGCAGATGAAGGTCGGATTGCTGTCTACGAATACGATGCCGAACAAACGGGAAAGATTACGAAAGAGCGACTTGCTCTTGACTTGCTGTTGCTCATGGCAACAGGGGACTTCAAAGTAACGGAAGGTGTTCAGGTTTTCTTGGGCACGCGAAGTCAGACTATTGACAAGAAGAAGTACACGTTCCCTTGTACAAATGCCCACCTGGTTTCAATTCTCCCAAGCATCACGCCTAAGAAAGCTAAAGAGAAACTCGCTGACTTGGTCCAACTCTTCTTATTGGCATCAATGCGCCCGTATCCAAAATTTGGTGAGACTGCGGTTGCTGTAGCGGCCGGAAATTTGGATGAGGCAAAACGTGAATTTGTTTTGTCCTCTGGGCGTACGGCGACTTCGGAAGAAAAGATTGTCTTCGGACCTCTTGCCAAATTTGACGATGTCTTCACTAAGGAAGTGCAGACGTTCTTCAAAAAGTTCTTCGCAGCGATTCCTGTCCAAGACGACGAACTTGAGAAGGATCTTCGTCCCGTCGATGCAAAGGGAAAGGTTGGGCCCGCACGAGTGAAGTCCCCCAATAATGCCAGCCACGATTCAAAGAAGTACTTGTTCGTATGAGTAATGAACTGAAGTTAGATTCGCAGAAGATCGAGAACGGTCTGTTCATTGAAGCATCTGCTGGTACGGGGAAAACCTTCTCTGTGGCAGCGCTTATCGTGCGCGAGCTGGCCACTGATCCCAATCTCTCTATCTCTGAGATTCTGGTCACCACATTCACACGTGCCGCTGCAGCCGAACTTCGCGACCGAATTCGACGTCGCATTGTGCAAACTACTCGTGCTTTGGCAGAAAATGCCGACCCAAAGGATGACCTGGTTTTGGCCAAGTTGCTCCAGGGCACAAAAGATGAGCGCGAGGATTACCGTCGCAATCTCATGCGTGCCGTGGTGGAATTCGATACGGCCACCATCGCCACCATTCACTCCATTTGTTCGAAGGTCATTGCGCTTGCTGGCGAGTCATCCAAGTTGGGAGACCAGAATGACCAGAAGCGAATCATTTCGGAAGTGGTCAATGACCTCTTGGTAGCCAAGTTGGCTCATCGTCACGCCGTTGACGTTGATCGCATTATCAAGATCGTTGAATCACAATTTGGTGAACCACAAACACAAATCTGGTACGACAAAACCGAAATTGGCGACTCGACATTACTTGACGAGGTGTACGACATTGTCAAAGAGGCTGTAGCTCTCGTTGACGCGAAGCTCACTGAGAATCCGGTGTACGACTCGCTTATTCGTGACGCAGCGCGATTGTTGTCGCCGAAAGATGGTGGCGTCATCGGCGAAGAATTCCGCCGCCGATTCAAGTATCTCATTGTCGATGAAGCGCAAGATACGGATGCGCAGCAGTGGGAAATTTTCCGCAAGATGTTCCCACACGGATCCGATGCGACCAATTGCCTCATGGCGGTGGGGGACCCGAAGCAGTCCATTTACAAGTTCCGTGGTGCAGACATTCACGCATATCGCGAAGAGCGCGACAAGGGTGTCACCCGAACGCTTTCCACCAACTTCCGTTCCGATGGCCCCATGCTCGCGGGTCTCAATGCACTGTTTGACGGTGCTTCTTTCGGTGCTGGCATCTCCTACATGCCGGTGTCAGTAGCTCCCGACAAGGCAAAGTCAGAACTCACAAACCTTGAGCCCATTCATTTGTTGCAGGTTGGCAAACTCACGAACAAAGATCACCTCGCGCAGCCCATTGCCAATCACGTTGTGTCGTTGCTGAAATCTGATGCCCTTCTAAAGGGTGAAAAAATCAAGCCCAGCGACATTGTGGTGTTGGTGAAGACCGGCAATGTTGGCCGCAATATTGAGAAGCAGCTACGTCTTCTTGGCGTTCCGGCTGTGAGCGCTGGTACTTCATCCGTGATGAAAGACGACATGGCCGAGATGTGGCGTGTTCTCTTGCGTGCCCTCGAACGTCCTTCCGATGCTGGCCGAGCACGTCATTTGCTCAGCACGCCATTGTTCGGTGTCTCACTGGCGTTACCTGCAGTTCTCGACGATGGCTACATCGCCGGTATTCAGGAAATCATCGCCGATTGGGCTATTCGCTTACGTGCCGAAGGTATTGCTGGCTTGGCAATGCATATTCTTTCCGATCCCAAAACGGTTGCATCGTTGTCAGCTGGGAAGATGGGCGAACGCAATCTCACCGACTTCTCACACGTCACCGATTTGTTAAACGCAGAGATGAAAGGTGTTGGCTGTACGGCTGATGCTGCACTCGATGCATTCGCACGACTTTCCGAACTTGATGATTCTTCAGAGTTGGTAAGCCGTCGCGTGGAGAGCGATTCCGATGCGGTGCAAATCATGACGGTGTTCGGGTCAAAGGGTCTTGAGTTCCCCATCGTGGTGGTGGCTGATTTGTGGAAGGAAGAGAACTCTCACAAGAACAAAGAGGTCCCTATCTTCCATCTGTTGCCTTCCGATGCTCGAACCGATGTTGATGGCAAACCCATCGCGGGTCGCGTGATGGATCTCGGTTTTGTTACTGACCAACGCTCATCGTTGGGTGAAGTGCGACGAGATGAAGATTCGTTTGAAGAGTTTGCACGCCATCTCTATGTGGCCGTCACGCGCGCAAAGCATCACTTGTGTCTGGCGTATACGTCCGAAGCTGATTCCGTTGTCCATAAGCGAATGGACTCGGAGATTCTTGACAACGGATTACCCGGTGTCATCAAGGTGGTGACGGCAATCTCTGGCGAAGTGGAGCCCATTAAGTCTGCGAAGAAAGAAACCAAGAAGGTGACGCATCAGGTTGCACCTTCAAAGGAACAGGTCAAGCAGACCTATCAGCGCACATCGTTCACGGGTATCACCAATGCGCAAAAGGGTGAAGGCGGCGCTATGCGTCATTTCGATGTGAGACCCGGCGAAGAAGAGGGCGACCGCATATTCGAACGCAAGGTGGGCTACGCAAGTAACTCCGCTGCGTTGGGTGTACCCGAGATGCCGTTGGCTCGCATTCCTGGCGGTACTCACATCGGAAAGATCTTGCACTCGGTGTACGAAAAGGTTGACCCCGCACATTCCGATTTGCCAGCGCACGTTGCTTCTGTAGTGAAGAGGTACGTCAATGGAAAGATGTTTGAACAACACGGGCAAAACATCATTGATGGTGTGGTGCTCTCTTTGCAGACGCCTTTGGGTGGTCCGTTGGGTGATGTCACGCTGGCTCAGTTGGGTACACAACACCGCGCAGCAGAAATGTCGTTTGAAATGTCATTGGCTCATCTCACCGATGGCGTGGTGGCCAGTGACATTGGCAAGCTGTTACAACAGGTGTTGCCAGAGTCCGATGCGCTCGCTCCATATGCGGCGTTGCTTTGTGATCCGTCGTTCAACATTCCATTAGCCGGACTCATCAACGGCTCTATCGACGCCCTCTTGCGCGTCGTCAATTCTGACGGCTCCTTCACGTTGTTCATTAGCGACTACAAGAGCAATCGCTTGGATCGTGATGGCGATAACGCGCTCATTGATGGCTATTCGGCAGAGCGAATGTTCCAAGAAATGGAACATCACCACTACCCATTGCAGGCCATCATCTACGGCGCGGCGGTCTATCGATTCCTGCGCTGGCGTTCGCCAGAAATTGACGCAGATAAGGCTGTAAGTGGATTCGCCTACATGTTCATTCGCGGCATGGTGGGTCAGGACACTCCCGTTGATGCCAGTGGCAATCGACATGGCGTGTTCACGTGGCAGGCACCTGCAGGTTTCTGGACCCGAGTGTCCGAGCTGTTCGCGGGAGTGAAGTCATGAGTGCATTCGTAGAAGCCAACGTTGTGTCGGCAGTCGATATGGAAACCGCGCATCAGGTATTGCAGTTGGCAAGTGCCTCTGGAAATACAGAACATGCAGCTCTGCTCATAGCTCTCACTGTGCGTGCTTTCCGCGACGGACACGCATGCTTGGTGTTGAGCGAGATAGATACGTGGAAGACCAACGACTCGGTTGCTTCGTGGCCATCACAAGAAGATGTTCACACAGCTATTGCTGAGTTCAGCGAGATCTTTGGGTCAGCAGATTCAGTAGTGCACACGCCACAACCACCGTTCGTGGTGAATGAAGGCAAGTT
>JALQYL010000042.1 GCA_023254135.1 Ilumatobacteraceae bacterium
AGGCCTTCCAGTACTTCTGCAGGTTGCGCCTGCGTGGCGGGATTCACGCACACGAGACCTTTCACTTCTGCATGTTGAGCACCTGCCCATAATGTGAGCGAGCCGCCCATGGAAAGCCCCATCACCACAATGTTCTTCGTGCGTGCAGCGAGTGTCTGGTATGCCTTCTCCACATCTGCCGACCAATCAGCCCAGCGCGTAGGCATCATGTCTTCCACTGCGGTGCCGTGACCAGCAAGCTGCGGCATCTCCACGTGGAAACCTGCAGCAACACACGCATTGGCAAGGCCGCGCATGGAGCCAGGGTTACCAGTGAATCCGTGAATCACGAGTGCACCAATATCGGAAGTGCCTACGTGTGAGAGTGGTTCTGCGCCGGGAATGGTGGGTGCTGTCATGTGGTCAGTGTAGGTGAGCGCAACAAGGGGCCCGATACGGGTGAGGACTTTTGGTTGTTGACCCCGCATCACTTTGCTGGTGGACTAGACACCGTGCCTCGTTCCGACCGACTCCAGCGTCAGCGCCGGATCGACGGATATGCGGTGGCCGCCATCGCACCGCTTTTGGCTCTCCTTCCCGCATGGCTCATCGCCGTTGCCGTGTTCTGGTCCGTGGCGGAAATCTTCGTTCCGATCTCATTTCCCTTGTTTGCCACAGTGTGGTTTCTATTGGGAGCGTTGTTGTTCCTGCGTCCCATTCAACGCGTTGTTCTCTCACGACTTCTGGGTGCACGCACTCCCACTCGCGCAGAGCGCGACACGTTGCAGCGTTCATGGCAAGTGGTCGCGCAGGCAAATCACATTCCGCCAGGTCGCTTCGTACTCGCCGTTGCCGACTCCGACGATTTGAACGCATTCGCATCAGGCGGGCATCTCATGGTGGTTTCCAGTTGGGCCATCAACAATTTGTCGAGCGATGAACTGTGTGGCGTGTTGGCACATGAACTCAGCCACCACCTTGGTATGCACACCATTGCACTCACCATCAGCCAATGGCTCACCATTCCCATTGTGTTGTTGGCGCGCATCGGTTTCTTGTTGCAGAACGTTGCACATGCCGCAACAGACACATTCGCCCAGCGAAGTGCATGGGGCGCATTCGTTGGTCGCACCATCGCTGGCATTCTCACCATCGTTTCGTGGCTGTTCCTCGCAGTCATCACGTTGTCGCAATACATCGGCAATGCCGTTGGAAAGGGCGCGGAATTCAAGGCCGACGAAACAGTGGTGAACATGGGATTCGGAAAACAACTCCGCAACGCCTTACGCATCGTCATTGAAAGCGGCAACGGCGAGCGAGAGCACCGCTGGCAAGATCGCCTCATCACCGCTCACCCACCTGCACGCACGCGAGTGGCACGAATTGATGCACAATTGCGCTCAAATTCCAGGCGGTAAGCGCCTCCGATAGCGTTGGAAGGGTGAGCAGTCTTCCTGGTGACCCATTCCTTGCAGCGGCTGCTGGACAGCCACATTCCCGCACGCCTGTGTGGTTCATGCGCCAGGCAGGTCGCAGCCTTCCCGAATACCGCAAGATTCGCGGTGAGGGCAGCATTCTCGAGGCCATCAAGCAGCCAGAGCTCGCTGCCGAGTTCACTTTGCAACCTGTTCGTCGTTATGGCGTTGATGCTGCAGTGCTGTACTCCGACATTGTTGTGCCTCCTCATGCCGTTGGATTCGGTATCGACGTTGCACCAGGAACTGGGCCGGTGGCGGCACAACCACTTCGCACAAGCGCCGACTTGATGCGACTTCGCCCATTGCAACACGACGACATCACGTACGTCACGGACACCGTGATGCATCTGGTGCGCGAACTGAAGGTGCCGCTACTCGCATTCGCTGGTGCACCATTCACGGTTGCCAGCTATCTCATTGAAGGTCGCCCCAGCAAGACGTATCAAAACACGAAGAAGATGATGCACTCGGACCCGGTGCTGTGGCACGAAGTCATGGAGCGCCTCACGCAACACTCGGTGGAGTTCATTTCTGCACAATTGAATGCTGGTGCAGAGGCATTCCAAGTGTTCGACTCATGGGCCGGCGCCCTGTCCCGCGCAGATTACGGCACGTTCGTGAAGCCACACACCGCGGCTGTATTCGCGCAAATCGCTGAACGTCATCCAGGCGTCAAGGGAATTCATTACGGAGTGGCATGCGACCATTTGCTGGAGTCAATGAACTCAGTTGGTAACGCCGTGATTGGTCTCGACTGGCGCACCACCATCACCGATGCACGTCGTCGACTGGGCGCCAACACGGTGGTGCAAGGAAATCTTGATCCTGCATTGGTGTTGGCAGGTGCCGACATTGCAGTAGAGGGTGCTCGCGCAGTGATTGCCGACAATGGTGGCCATCCCGGACACATTTTCAACTTGGGTCACGGCGCACAACCCGACATGGATCCGGGCGTTCTTGCCGCGGTTGTTGATTACGTACATAGCGAGGGTTCACAATGAGCAAGGTCCGCACAGCAGTCGTATTGATGGCGTACGGAACGCCACGAACGAAGGAAGAAATACTTCCGTATTACACCGACATTCGTCGAGGCCGTGCCCCTACCGACGAGCAATTGACTGATCTCACGAACAGATACGAGGCAATCGGTGGTTTGTCTCCGTTGAAACAACTCACCGAAGCACAACGTGACGCGTTACAACGCGAATTGGACGCGCTTTCTCCCGGTCAGTTCCAAGTGTTCTTGGGACTCAAGCACGCCACTCCCTTCGTCGAAGAGGCGGTTGCAGAAGTTGTTGCTGCCGGCTTCACCCGCATTGTTGGCTTGGTGCTTGCACCGCACTATTCCTCATATTCCATTGGTCAATACATCGGTCGTGTGCGCGACGCAGCAACACCACACAACATTGAAGTGGTGGGCATAGATTCCTGGGCACGCGACGATGCATTCATCAACTTCCTCGCAGAAGACATGAAGAAGAAACTCGCGGCAATGCCAGAACGCACGAAGGTGCTATTCACCGCACATTCATTGCCCCAACGCATCATCGACGGCGGCGATCCATACCCCGAGGAACTGCGCGCAACCGCAGAACTTGTGGCTGAAAAAGCTGGGCTCGCTCGCTGGTCACAATGGTCCATTGCATGGCAGTCAGCAGGCCGAACACCAGAACCCTGGATTGGACCCGACATCCTTGAAGTCATTGATCAGATAGCCACCACTCGCGGCACCGATGAGCCCATCGACGGAGTTCTTGTTTCAGCGTGTGGATTCGTGGCTGACCACCTTGAAGTTCTGTACGACCTTGATATCGAGGCGGCTCACCGCGCACAATCCCATGGGCTCGCGTTTGCACGTACAGCATGTGTGAATGACAATCAATCGGTGATGGCTTCACTCGCCCAAAAAGTCATTTCAGCATGAGCGAACCTCGCCGCGTCGTCGTGGTGGGCGGAGGCATCGCTGGTCTCACCACTGCACTCACTGTGATTGCGGATTCCCCCATTCCGGTGGAAGTCACTGTTCTTGAAGCGTCGCATCGAGTTGGTGGTCTCATCAAGACGTCACCGTTCGCAGGTTTGGACGCCGTTGACGAAGCTGCCGATGCATTTCTCACACGAGTGCCGTGGGCATCCCAGCTTGCATCAGAACTCGGATTGGGCGCCGCACTCACGGCACCCACTGGCGCACACGCCTCCATTTGGCACAACGGGATGCACACCATCCCCAGCGATGTGCTGATGGGCGTTCCTGCCAAAATGCGTTCGTTCGCCACAACAAGTCTTTTCTCTCCCCTCGGAAAATTGCGCGCGGCCATTGAGCCCCTTTTGCCCACCACGGCAGATGATGATTCGATTGGCCATTACATCCGCAAGCGATTCGGTCGTGAAATTCATGAACGGCTTGTTGACCCATTGGTGGGAAGCATCTATGCAGCCGATACGGATACTTTCTCCATGGCAGCAGTCCCACAAATTGCGGCACTCACCGCCTCACGAAGCGCACTGATTGCCGCCGGAAAGGCACGTAAATCAGCGGCAAAGGCTCCTGCAACGCCTATTTTCGGCGTACCACTGCGGGGCATGGGCGCATTGGTGGAAACACTGTCGCAACGAGTGACTGCGTTGGGTGGAAACATCGTGTTCAACGCTCGCGTGTCCAGCATCCAACACACGAACAACGCGTACGGCATCTCCACTTCAGCCGGAGAATTCTCTGCGGACGCCATTGTGGTGGCATCACCAGCCATGCACAGTGCACCATTCATCAAAACCATCGATGCGCGCGCCAGTGAACTTCTCGCCACTTGGCACCACGCGTCAGTTGCACTCATCACTCTCGCCATTCCTGCACAGCAGTGGCCATCACATCTCACTGGCAGCGGTTATTTGGTGCCGAAGCCCGATCAACGTTGGGTGACCGCCGCATCGTTCGGGTCGAACAAGTGGGCGCACTGGCGTCCAGCCGATGGATCCATGATTGTTCGCGTGTCACTGGGACGTGACGGTCTTGAAGTCATGCATTTCGATGACGAGAAACTCATCAATTTGGCACTGGCAGACATGAAACTGCATCTAGGTGTCGACCTGTCTCCCACCGAGATCCGTATGAGTCGTTGGGAGAATTCGTTTCCCCAGTATCGCCCGCACCACTTTGCCAAGTTGGCAGAAATCGAGCACTCCCTCAGTGTTTCGGCCCCGGGCGTGTTCTTTGCAGGCGCGAGTTACCGCGGTATCGGCATTCCTGCATGCGTTCAACAAGCTCGTATTGCAGGCGAAAGCGTTGCCAAGCACCTTGCAACGCTGTCACACTAGGAGTGTGCGTCGCCTTCTCATCACGTTGTCAATTGCAGCGACATCCTTGGTGACACCTGTCGTTGCTCATGCGCAATCGAATGGCACTCGCACGTTCGAAGAAGGGGTGCCCCGCATCGCACCCTCCACGGCGATTGCCGCCACCATTCGTATCGACAAGATCAAGATGGTGTCACCCGTATACCCGGGCATCTCCATGGCCGTATTCGCCAAAGGTGTCGGACAATGGCCCGGCACACCACAGCCCGGCCAGGCTGGAAACATCGTCCTTGGTGGGCACCGAACCTCCGGCAAGAGACCGTTTGCCAACATTGATCGATTGGTTCCAGGAGACATCATTTCTCTCTCCACAAAGGGCAAGACATTTCGATACGCGGTCACCAGTTCACTCATTGTGAAACCCACGGCCATTTGGATTACTGACCCCACCACAACGGCAACGCTCACGTTGTTCGCATGTCATCCCAAGGGAAAGACAACACAACGGTACGTGGTGCGCGCATCGTTGATTCAATGAGGCGCATTGCCGCGCCCATTGGTGCGGGAATTCTTGTTGCGCTCTCCATGCCACCGTGGGGTTGGTGGCCCCTCGCCTTCTTCGGTATTGCGTGGTACGGCCGTATTGCCATTGACCGTCGTGACTCATCACCATTCCTTGTTGGTTTTCTTTTTGCACTCGGGTGGTTCGCACTTCCACTCTCGTGGATGAGATTCCTCTCGATCCCCGGATTCATTGCAACGTGTCTCATATTCGCAACGTTGCATGGCACTGCTTCGTACATTGCCGCGCGTATTTCAACACGCGACAAGCACCATCGACAGGCACTCGTCGTTTGCCACGCACTTGTGGAAGTGCTCCGACTTTCTTGGCCATTTGGTGGTGTACCGCTCGCAACGCTCGCAATCGGCCAAGCCCAGAGTCCATTGGCTTCACTCGCGCCACTGGTTGGTGTCATTGGAATATCCGCGGCGACACTGTGGATTTCCTTGTCCGCGCGGCGCATGAGGGCGATTGCAGCCATTGTTGTATTGATTCTGTGTTCGCAGGTGGGATCGAATGTTCGTGACACCGGAAGATCTCTTGGTATCACCTTTGTACAAGGAGGTGGCAAACAAGGAACACATGCCGTTTACACCAGCACGCATGATGTTTTTCGCCGCCATCTGAAGATCACCCGCTCATTGACTCCCAACAGTGCGCGCAATGTATTGATTTGGCCAGAGAATGCAGTCAACGTGACACAAGAAGGTTTGTTCGTCGACAACAGTGATTATGCGGAACTCGCAGCTGAAGCAAAGCGCCTCAACGTTCCCATCTTGGTGTGCATCACAGAAGATGGCGGTCCGCGAAAATTTATGAACGCCGCCATTGTGATAGAGCCCGATGGACGCATTTCAGGTCGGTACGACAAGGTGCGACGCGTTCCCTTCGGCGAGTACATGCCCATGCGTTCCCTCATCAGCGCCATGGGTGCACCCACCCACCTTGTGCCTCGCGATGCGCGAGCAGGAGACGCGCGCGCTTGGCTCGACGTGGCAGGCACGCGCGCTGCAGTTGCCATTTCGTGGGAAGTGTTCTTCGGAGGACGAGTGAACGAAGGTGTCACAGACGGCGCCACGTTCATCGTCAACCCGACGAATGGTTCCAGTTACACCGGCACAGTGCTGCAAACGCAACAACTTGCGTCGTCCATGCTTCGAGCCAAGGAACAGCAACGATGGCTGGTGCAGGTTTCTCCCACCGGATTCAGTGCGTTTGTGACCCCGTCCGGAGAAATTCTTGACCGAACAGATATCTCCCATTCAGCCGTCGTTGAACGCACTATTTCCTTACGCACAGGGCGCACCCTCTATTCCCGCCTGGGGAATAGGCCTTATATCTTGGGGCTCGCGGCCCTTTTCTTCATGCTGGTACGACGTCGCTACAGAACTTTTCCACAGGCTGCCAGTTAGCCTCAAACGCCTATGTCAGGCGCTTACGATCCGAACGGCCCATTGCGCATTGCCTACCTCACTTACAGAGGCAAACCGCATGTTGGCGGACAAGGCGTGTACACCCGTCACCTCACCAAGGCCTTGGTTGATCTTGGGCACTCGGTAGAAGTTTTCGGTGGACAGCCGTACCCCGTTCTCGATGATCGCATCACGATGCACAAATTGCCCAGCCTTGATTTATTCAACGATCAATACCCTGGACGTATCCCCGGTTACTGGGAAATCAAGACATGGCCCGACTTTGTGGAAGCCGCCCGATTGTTCCGCGGACAATTTGCTGAACCACTCACATTTTCAAAGCGCGTGTATGGCGAGTTGAAGCAACGCGTGAACGACTTTGACCTCGTTCACGACAACCAATGTCTCGGTTACGACATTCTGAAGATTGAAAAAATCATTCCCACCATCGTGACGTTGCATCACCCCATCACGCGCGACCGCGAATTGGAGATGACACATGCGGCCACTCCAAAGCGCCGTCGTTCACTGAAGCGTTGGTATTCGTTCGTTGAAATGCAGGGCGAAGTCGCAAGCAAGATGCCACGCATCGTGGTGGTGAGTGAAAACAGCATCAACGACATTCACAAGGACATGGGCGTGTCACGTGATCGCATGCGCTTGGTTCCCGTTGGTGTTGACCCCGACCTTTTCAAGCCTCTTCCCAATGTTGCTCGCAAGCCTGGCCAACTCATCACCACCGCATCTGCCGACGTGGCACTCAAGGGTCTTTCGTTCTTACTGGAAGCAATGGCGCAATTGCGTGCACAAGGCCGGGAGATTCGACTCACCATCATCGGCAAACCTCGCCCCGGCCACAGCATGGACCTCATTGAATCGTTGGGTCTGAAACCATTCATTGACTTCGTGTCGGGCGTTCCCGATGAGCGCATCGTTGAGTTGTATGCAGAAGCCGAACTTGCAGTGGTGCCCAGCCTCTACGAGGGCTTCAGCCTTCCCGCAATCGAAGCAATGAGCACCGGCATTTGTTTGGTTGCCACCGATGGCGGCGCACTTCCCGAAGTGACGGGCACCGACAACGACACGGTGTTGCAGTGCCCCGCGGCCGATGCACCCGCACTCGCTGCAACGATTGCGCGTGGTCTCGACAGTGCCGAACTGCGCGCACGCGTGGGTGAAGCAGGTCGTCAACGTGTGGTGGAACGCTGGAGCTGGCGCCATTGCGCATCTCTCACAGTTGATCAATACCGCGAGGTTCTCGAAATGCCGAAGAACCAAGCCCTTCTTGCAAAGAGACGCTGACATGCTCACAGTTCGATTCAACAAACTCAATCTGAAGCCAGGCGCCATGTTCCTGGATGCCGGCGCCGGTTTCGGTCGTCACGCATACGAAGCGGCACGTCAAGGTGCCAAGGTGTACGCACTCGACTGGGCACACGACGAAATGTTCGGCACACGCGCAATGTTCGGCGGCATGATTGCCGAGAAGGAAATCCCCGCGGCCAACTTCGGTGGCGTATTGCGCGGCGATGTCACTCGTCTTCCATTCGAAGACAACACCTTTGATTGCATCGTTACCTCTGAAGTTCTTGAACACATTCAGAACGATGTGGTTGCCATCAGCGAATTCCATCGCGTGCTCAAGCCCGGCGGCACACTCGCCGCCACCGTGCCCACGTGGTTCCCTGAAAAAATCAACTGGATGCTCTCCGACGAGTACCACGCGCCAAAGAGCGTGGGCGGTCACGTGCGCATCTATTCCGCAACAGAGCTGAAGGCGAAGTTGCGCACCGCTGGTTTTGAAGTGCGCGATAGCCACCATGCACACGCACTGCATTCGCCGTACTGGTGGTTGAAGTGCGCCGTCGGCCCACGCAACGAAGATCACCCGTTGGTCACCAAGTACCGCAAGTTCCTTGAGTGGGACATCATGGAAGCACCTGCTGCGACTCGTATCGCAGAACGCGTGCTCAGCCCCATCATGGGCAAGAGCTTCATTCTCTATTCCACCAAGGTCACCGCGTGACCCAGCGCAACCTTCCGCACTTGCCGGGAATTTTGTCCACGGCTGACCTGGCCAAAACGGCCGATTCCATTGAGGCATTGCAGCTCTCCAACGGAATGATCCCGTGGTATCCCAGTGGCCATTGTGACCCATGGAATCATGTGGAAACTGCCATCGCTCTCAACATCATGGGTCGCGACGACGCTGCACTTGCCGCCTACCACTGGTTGGCCAACAATCAAGATGCTGATGGGTGGTGGTTCAACTACTACATGCCCGACGGCACCATTGAAGACGCCAAGCTAGATACAAACGTCAATGCTTACATTGCCGTTGGTGTGTGGACACATTGGCTCTGCACACGCGACACCAATGCGGTGTCTGCTCTCTGGCCCACCGTGAAGAAGGCCCTCAACTGGGTGATGAGCATGCGACGCGATGACGGCGCAATTATTTGGGCGCGCGAAGTCGACTCCACTCCGTGGGATTATGCATTGCTCACCGGCTGCTCAAGCATTCGTCACGCATTGCATTGCGGTGCAGCACTCGGCGATCTGCTCGGTGACTCACAGCCACAGTGGACATCTGCGGCTGACGCAATCGACCAACTCATTGGCTCCCACCTCACTGCATTCGAACCCAAGGACCGATGGGCCATGGACTGGTACTACCCCGTTCTCACCGGCGGCATGACCGGTGTACGCGCAAAAGCTCGCATGGCGGAGGGCTGGGATCGCTTCGTGCTCGATGACCGCGGCGTTCGTTGCGTGAACGACGAACAGTGGGTTACCGCAGCCGAAACCAGCGAATGCTCCATTGCCCATTGCGCCATTGGCGACAAAGAAACCGCCAGCGAACTGTTGTTGTGGACCATGCCTCATCGTCGTGAAGACGGCGCCTACTGGACTGGAATTGTGTACCCCACAGACCCGGACAAGACCATGGTGCGCTTCCCCGCGGATGAATACAGTGCGTACACCGCGGCAGCAATCATCATGGCCGCCGATGCCATCAGTGGTGGTTCACCTGCATCAACGTTGTTCACGCGTCCCATGCCGCGTCGCAACGCACACTTGCACGCACGCGCACTGTAACAACTACTTCACGCGACGAAGTACGCGTAGCGATCCCGTTGCGCTCACGTCATCAAACAAACCGCTGTTGATAGCGGGCATGTAGATGTTTTCGTACGGTGGTCGGCCGCCATCAGCCGGATCAGGAAACACATCGTGAATGGCAAGGATGCCGCCAACTGCAACACGTGGTGTCCACAGTTTGTAATCGAGAGTTGCTGGCTCAACACCGTGGCCACCATCAATGAACAAGAACGCGAGTTCAGTTGTCCAGTTCTTGGCGATGGTGGGTGAATCACCAACAACAGTGATCACGCAATCGGCGAGTCCGGCATCAAGAATGGTGGCGCGAAAGAACGGCAGTGTGTCCATGCGTCCAGTGCGTGCATCAACGAGTGACTCATCGTGCCATTCCCATCCCGGTTGATTCTCTTCGCTTCCGAAGTGATGGTCGACAGCAAACAGAACGGTGTTGTTGGCACGCGCAGCACCACCCAACCACACGGTGGAGCGACCGCAGTATGAACCCACTTCGAGAAATGGCTTGTTCGGTACATCTGTCGCTGCAAGACATGCGGCGGCGTACAACGCATCACCTTCGTCTTCGGGCATGAATCCGTTTGCGGCAAGCGCATGAACGCGCAATTCTGCGCTCAGAGCAGTCCCAGTGGGCTGTTTCGACATGTTTCGACCCTACTATGGGTGCATGAGTTCACCACTCGACGCCCTCGTTTCTCTGCTTGATCTTGAAGTCATCGAGGTCAATATTTTCCGCGGCTTCTCGCCCGAGGAAAATCAAGTGCGTGTGTTCGGTGGACAAGTAGCTGGTCAATCGCTAGTGGCTGCGTCTCGCACGGTGGAAGAAAATGCGCGTCAGGTGCATTCACTCCATGCCTACTTCTTGCGCCCTGGCGATCCTTCTGCACCCATCTTGTACGAGGTGGATCGTTTGCGCGACGGTCGCAGTTTTGCCACACGCCGTGTGGTGGCAATTCAGCATGGAGAAGTCATCTTCAACCTGCAGGCCAGCTTTCACGCGCACGAACAGGGTCTCGATTGGCAGATTCCCGCACCGCTCAATCTTCCCGACCCCGAATCGCTTCCCGACTTCAAGACTCGCATGGCTCCGTTCAAGGACAAGATGGGCGAATGGTACGACCGTCCTCGCCCCATTGACCTGCGTTATGTCGACGGCTCCCCATACGAACGAGCCGGCATTGAATCAAACGGACAGCAGGTGTGGTTGCGTGCCGATGGTTCTCTACCCGACGATCCCGTGTTGCACGCCTGCATTGCCACCTACGCAAGTGACATGACATTGCTCGACACCACGTTGTTGCCTCATGGTCTTGGTTGGAGCGATGGCAACGTACAAATGGCCAGTCTCGACCACGCCATGTGGTTCCATCGTCCGTTCCGTGCCGATGACTGGCACCTGTATGACCAGCACGCCATCTCCACGTCGGATGCACGTGGTCTTGCCGGTGGTTCCATCTTCACCAAGGACGGTCACCTCGCCGTCACCGTGGTGCAAGAAGGACTCATTCGTATTCGTCCCAACGAATAGGTCAATTCAAATGGTGCCCACAACCTTGCGGCGCTCTCTTATTGCGTGCGTCGCGTGCGTCATCTTCACCAGCTGCTCGTCCTCTTCATCGAAAATGAAACCGTCATCAACGTCTGCGCCAGCTGACGACATTTCATTCACCACTTCCCGCATCCTGCAGCTTCCCGGTGCCGTAGACCTGGTGGAACGAGACGTCGCAGACGGTTTCTATTTCGTTGCACAGCGCGATGGCCTCATCACTCGACACCGGTACGGCTCATCGGAATCGGACATCGTTCTGGACATCCACACGCTCACCACCACAGACAACGAGCGTGGGCTACTCGGAATCACTTTCCGGCAAAACCGTCAGAAGCAATGGCACCTGTACGTCAATTACACCGACACTTCAGGCAACACCCAGATTGACGAATACCTCACGCGCGTCGATGGCTCCGTCAACGCGGCCACACGACGACCCGTGTTGTCCGTGGTGCAACCGTATGCCAATCACAACGGGGGTGGCCTTGCCATCGGACCAGACAACATGCTGTACATCTCTTTGGGCGATGGAGGAAGTGCGAACGACCCCGAGCGTCGAAGCCAGGACCTCACCACTTTGCTCGGAAAGTTGTTGCGCATCAATCCCGAGCCATCTTCTACGTCTCCCTATTCGATTCCCCCAGACAACCCGTTCGTCAACTCGCCCAACGCTCGACCTGAAATTTGGTCCGTTGGGTTACGTAATCCTTGGCGTTTCACATTTGCTTCAAATGGTGACCTGTGGATCGCAGATGTTGGTCAGAACACCTGGGAAGAAATCAATCTCCTACGATTCACCGGCGCCACACCACCCGGCAGAGGAACCAACTTTGGCTGGAGTGCATTTGAAGGGCGTCACCCTTTCAACGCCGACCAACAGGCGCAAGATCACGTCCCACCAATCTTCGAATACAAACATGAGAACGGCGCATGTTCCATTTCGGGCGCTGCAGTGTCGTCATCATCGAACATGCCGATACTCCCACACCTGTTCTTCTTCGGTGACTTCTGCTCCGGCACCGTGTACGCATTGTCTCAGTCCATAGAGGGACAGCAGAACGTGGAGACCGTCGCAACAGCTCTGGGAAACGTAACGGCAGTACGCGCCACCTCACGTGCAATCTTTGTTCTCACTCTTGATGGTGCAGTCTCAGAAATTCACACCAGTCAGAAATAGCGAAAGTTAGCGGCGTGCTCCCATGAACATGCCACGAAGTGCCTGGTAGT
>JALQYL010000043.1 GCA_023254135.1 Ilumatobacteraceae bacterium
AATTGCGCAACAACGGGGTGGAGAAGATCATCGCGTTGTCGCCGCCAGGTTTTGGTGTCAAGAGTGTCACGGGTTGGAATGGCACGGCCATTGAATATCGCAATTGGCTCATCAATGAGTTGAAGAACATCGGCGGCGAGATCGACCTGGTCGCACACGATTGGGGTGCAGGTCATGCATACGCCGCGTTGGCGGCGCGACCCACTCTGGTGCGGTCGTGGGCGGCCGACTGCGCTGGTCTCGTGCATCCTGATTACGTGTGGCACGATGCCGCGCAAGGGTGGCAAACGCCAGAAGTAGGCGAGCAAATGGTGGCCGGAATGGTGGCCATGGACACCGACACCTTCGTGCAGACGTTCAGCGCGCTCGGCATGACCGAAGAAATTGCACGTGCCGTGAAGGCGCATGTGAACGATGACATGGCGCGTTGCATTCTTGCGTTGTACCGAGACGCAGCCCAGCCCTATATGAGTCGATTGGGTGAGCGCTTGTTCATGGCCAAGCCACGCAATGGATTGGTCATCATGGCAGAGAACGATACGTTTGCCGGTTCTCTCGACGTGATGGAGGAAGTGGCGGGCATTCTTGATGCCGACACGGCATTCATCGGCGGTGTGGGGCATTGGTGGATGTGTCAGAAGCCTGCTGCGGCAGCACAGATGTTGATTGACCACTGGAATTCCATCTAGGTTCCTGACATGGCCGGTGAAAAGGGAACGAAGTTGGGCGGACCGCGATCGGTGGCCACATGGAACGACGGATCTGATTATCGGTACATCACCGTTACCAAAGTGAACCCCGCTGTTGGTGCCACCGTCTCGGGCGTTGATCTGTCGCAACCAATGTCGCCCGAGGTGTTCGAAGAAGTGCATCGTGCACTCATGGAAAACGTGGTCATCTTCTTCCGTGACCAACACATGTCGGTGGAACAGCACATTGCATTTGGTCGATTGTTCGGCGACCTCGATGTGCATCCGGCGGCTGCCAATGCAACCGGGCACGAAGAGATTCTGGTGATTGCCGCCGATGAGAATTCGGCGCGCGCAAACGGTGAGGCATGGCATTCCGATGTTTCATGTGAAGCAGAGCCGCCCATGGGAAGCATTTTGTACATCATGCAGTGTCCACCCGCAGGTGGTGACACGTTGTTCTCCTCCATGTATGCCGCATACGAGGCATTGAGCGAGAACATGAAGGCGTATCTTGAAGGACTCGTTGCAGTACACGATGGTGAACATGTGTATCGGGGTCTGTACAACAACGTTGCCGATAAGCCCGTGTACCCGCGCTCAAAGCATCCAGTGGTTCGCACGCATCCGGTGACGGGCAAGAAGTGTCTGTTCGTGAATCGCGCGTTCACCACACATATCGTGGGTCTTCCTCGCGATGAGAGCGATGCCATTCTCAATTTCTTGTACAACCACATGGAACATCCGAACTTCCAGGTGCGATTCCAGTGGGAAGAAAACTCCGTGGCATTTTGGGACAACCGTTGCGCCCAACACCGCGCCGTGTGGGACTACTGGCCGCACCGCCGTTATGGCCACCGTGTCACGGTGAAGGGTGATGCGCCTCGTTAATTCGCGTACGCGCGAACAATGGGTTCAAGTTCTGCGGGTGTTGCACCGTGCATGATCACACCGTCGCAACCCAGCGCCAATTGATTGCGCACCGCTGCAACACACTGCTCGGGTGTGCCGCTTGCCGACGGTGCCAGCCATTCTTCGGGAATGAGAGGAGCAACGCGTTCGAGGTCTTCGGTGGTGCCTTTGGCATCGAGCGCGCCGGGGAAGGTGCGCACGAATTCATCTTCTCGGAATCGCTTCAACACTGAAGGGTCCCAGTTGTTGGTGCGCACCATGAGGTCGCCATAGGCCTGCAAGTACGTTGCCAAGCGACCCACTGATTTCTTGAGGCGAAGTTCTGGCGCAATGTGATCGCCAATGGTGGCAAAGCACGACCACACCTTCACGGTGGAGGGGTCGCGGCCTGCTTCCTCTGCTGACTTCTTCACAAGTTGAACGGCTTTTGCCGTTGTTTCGTCGGTGAAGAAAGTATGCAGAATCACGTTGTCGTACGCGCGGCCTGCCATACGAAGTGTGTCGGGGCCGAATGCGGTGATGCTGAGCGGAATGTTCAAACGGAAGTCCGGGTCGAGGCGAAGCACTGGGTATTTCCCGGTGATGTCCTCATGGTTGAGGACAGTCTCGCCATTCCACAATTTGCGCATGAGATGTGCGAACTTCTCGAGTGATTCGGTGGTGGCCATGGGCATGCCGTACGCCTTGAACATTGCTTCAATGCCGCGACCCAATCCCAAACTGAATCGACCTTCGGAAAGGATGTGCAGGGTGCTGGCCCACGATGCGCTCACCAACGGGTGGCGCGTTGTGTGGTTGGTGGCGCCCGTGATGATGGAGATGTTGTTGGTGGCCGCAACCGCGGCGCCAGTGAGTGCGCCTGCTTCCTTGATATTGAAGCGTTCGGAGATGAAGGCGGCACCCAGGCCCAACTGTTCGGCGTGTGCCAGTTCACCCAGCATGTCGCGGGGTGATTTTGGTGCGCCTGCCAAGGTGTAGAAACCAAGTTCTGGGTGAGCCGATTGCTGAGCCATTCGCAGAGAGTACCCGTTGCACTAGGTTCACGGGAGAGCCGAGGAGATGTTGTGAACCGTAGAGAGATTGAAAAGAAACTGAACGATGACCGTTCATGGTTGTTGGAGACATATGCACAACTCAGTGAATCGCAATTGTTCGATGACCTCACTCCCAGTGAGCACGACCCAAGCAACTATTGGTCTGCACTCGACCACCTTGCGCATCTGGCGCTCATTGAACGCAACTTTGCGGCCATGATTCGCAAACACGTGGCAGGTGAGAAGAATCCAGTGGGATTAACAACCGATGACAATGGTGCTCCGCGCACCATGGCACAGATCATGGCCACCGTGCATGCGATGACCGAGGAATGGCAACAGAAACATCACGGAAAGTCCCTTGATGAGGTGATTGCGCTCGGCCAGAGTGCACGTGCCGTGTCATTGCAATTGCTCAGCGAGCTCACCGACGATCAGTTGCAGGAAGTGTTGCCCGGTGCTCCATGGGGCGATGGCACCGTGGGTGGGGTGATTGCAGCGAATGCAGATCACGGCCGCATGCACTGGAAATGGGCAAAAGACGCCGGCGTGCACGATCACTGATGCGTGACCTCGGCGATACTCCTGTTGCGCCCGATGTGGTGGGACTGTTGGAAGGACTCACCTCCACGCGAGCCATTCGGCGTTATCTCAACGAGCCCGTTCCAGACGATGTATTACGCGACATGTTGTTTGCTGCAACGCGCGCACCCAGTGGTTCGAACCGTCAACCATTTCGCTTCATCGTTCTTACCGATTCAGACGTTGCGCAACAAGCCAAGAAGTTGATTGCAGTTGGTGCGCAAAAGGTGTGGAACCACAAGCGCGCCAACGATGGCTACAACGAAGGCTCCGGCACTGACGAGAACTCTCCAAAGTCGCGCATGGCTCGCACCATGCAGGAATATGTTGACAACTTCGCATCAGTTCCGGTGTTGGTGTTGGCGTGTTTGGTGCGATATCGCGAGCCGAATCCGCTAGAGGGTGCATCGGTGTATCCGGCGTGTCAAAACTTGTTGTTGGCTGCTCGAGCATTGGGTTACGGCGGAGTCATCACTGGCTTCCACGGATTTGTGGAACAAGAACTACGAGAGTTGCTCAACATTCCTGAAGGCACACTGATTGCGGCCAGCATCACGTTGGGTAAGCCTGCGGGCAATCATGGGCCCGTACGCAGAGTGCCCATGGGCGAAGTGGTGTACGGAGACACATGGGGTGAGTCGCCCGAGTGGGCCATCGACCCGCCGGGAACGTCGTTCACAAGTCGACTGAAATAACTGCCTACGCGCGGGCGAATTCGCGAATCACGCGACCGGGGCGCTCGCCGGTGTGCACGCCCTGTTCGGTAACGACTTTGCCGTTCACAATGGTTGCCGCATAACCGCGTGAACGCACCAACAAACGGCCCTTGCCGTTGGGGAAGTCATTCACGTATTCGGGGTGGAGGGCTTCCAGTTTTGCGGTGTCGAACACATTGATATCGGCGTACATGCCCACTTCAAGAGTGCCGCGGTTCTTCAAACCAATCACGTCTGCTGCCTGCTTGGTGAGCTTGCGAATGGCGTTGGGCAAGGTAACGATGCCTTTGTCACGATGCCAGTACGACAAGTAGAAGGTGCTGGAGTCGGCGTCACAAATTTGACCAGCGTGTGCACCCGTGTCGGCGAGGCCGGGGTAGGTGTGGTCCATGTTGAGGAACTCGGGGAGGCCAGGCACATTGCGCGTGAAGAACCAGGTGTTGAACAGTTCCTTGCCGTCGCTGGCAATGAGACGATCAATCACGAATTCCACGGGATGCACGCCTGCTTTTGCAGCGAGAGCGGCAACGGATTGTCCGTTCTCCATGGAATAGTCGGGGAACTCCGCCGTACCCAATGGGTAGATGTGGTTGGCGTCGTACCACAAGCCTTTTTCCTTGCCCTCTTGCACCAGCCCTGCGCGAATGGCCGGGTCCTTCAATGCGGCAACGCGGTCAGCGATGGTGGGCAATTTCATGACAGCGGCCCAATTCTTGCCCTTGACGGGCGAGATCTGTGCAAGGCCGCACAGCGACCCACTGGGTCGCACCTGACCGGCTGAAGTGATGCGACCTGCAGAGGCGCGCGTGTCATCGAGGAATTTTGAGAACGTGTCGTTGGTGCGACCGTCGTTGCCATTACCCACGCCGCCCGAGAACAACACATCTCCGCATGCTTCGGCCATGGACCGCAACAGTTCATATTCGTGGCTGGCCTTCGTGGCGAAGTCGTTCACCGACTGGAACAAACCGCCACCCGCAGCATTCATGCCGTCGGCAATAGCCAGGTATTCATCGATGGGGGCAAGTGTGCCGGGCACCAAGCGGCCATCGGGGACAAAGTGCAACAGAATGCGAGAGGTGGAGAAACCCACCGCGCCACCATCGATTGATTCCGCAACGATGTCGCTCATCTTCTTCAATTCATCTGCGGTTGCTGGTTCGTCGCTGAGCGCACGATCGCCCATCACGTTGTAACGAACGGCGCAGTGGCCCACCATGCCCACCACGTTGAGAGCGGGGTTCAATTTCTCCACGGAGTCGAGGTATTCGCCGTACGTCTTCCAGTCCCAATCGAGACCTTCAAGAATTGCCTGGCGTGGAATGTCCTCCACGCTCTCCATCATCTCGGCAAGGAACACCTTGTCGTTCTCTGCCACAGGTGCAAACGAAACGCCGCAGTTGCCCATGAGTACGGTGGTGACGCCGTGCCATGAGCTGGAGGTCATGTACGGATCCCAGCCAATTTGTGCATCGAGGTGCGTGTGCAGATCGATGAACCCAGGAGTCACTGTGAGGCCCGTGGCATCCACTTCACGAAGAGCTGTCTCCTGGGAAAGGTCGCCGATGACGACGATCTTGTCGCCATCAATTGCGATGTCGGCGCGGTATGAATCCTTGCCGGTGCCGTCAACGATGGTGCCGTTGCGAATGATGAGATCGTGAGCCATGACTTCCCCTGTAACAAAGCGTTCCCCGAACGATAGTTCCCTGCTTGCGCAAGGGCAGAGGCGAATGACCTATTCTCCGTAGAGCATCTCATTCGGAGGAAACCCATGTCAGATATGAAGTTGAACACACTCTTTTCGGTAGAAGGCAAGGTTGCCTTGGTCACTGGCGGTTCGCGCGGTATTGGCGAAATGATCGCTGCAGGTCTCTTGGCGAATGGTGCCAAGGTGTACATCTCGTCTCGTAAGGCCGATGCATGCAATGAAGCCGCTGCTCGCCTCATGAAGAACTTCGGTGGAGAGTGCATTCCACTTCCAGCCAACGTTGCAGAGATTGAGGGCATTGATGCACTCGTTGCCGAGATCACACGTCGTGAAAAGCACGTGGACATTTTGGTGAACAACGCAGGTGTTTCATGGGGTGCACCTATCGAGGAATTCCCCGAGGTTGGCTGGGACAAAGTGATGGACACCAACGTGAAGGGCGTGTTCTTTCTCACCCAGCGCATGTTGCCGTTGCTCACGGCGCGTGCCACCAAAGACGAACCTTCTCGCGTGGTCAACATTGGCTCCATCGACGGCATCGGAACACCATCGTTCGAGACATTCTCGTACGGTCCTTCAAAGGCTGCCGTGCACTCGCTCACCAAGGTGCTCGCTTCGAAGTTGACGAAGCGCCACATCATTGTGAACGCCATTGCTCCGGGACCATTCCCCACATGGATGCTGTCCACTGGCGTGGGCACCGGCGGTGATGTGGAAGGTACCGACTGGAACGCAGTGGGCAAGGGCAACCCATCGGGCCGTGTAGGCACACCTGAAGACATTGCTGGCCTCACCATTTTCTTGTGTTCTCGAGCAGGTCAGTTCACTGTTGGTGAAGTCATCACCTGCGATGGTGGTTCCTTGCTCGTATAGGGCGTTGTAAGGTCTCCCGCATGTCGGGGGATGTCAACAAGAGTTCCGCAGTGCGTTGCGCTGCTTTTGCGTCGATAGGTGCCGGAGTCATCCATGGCACAGCGGTGGGCCTGCACGCAGATCACCCTGGGTTGTCCCGGGTGTTTCTCTTGCTCACCTTCGCTCAGGTGGGGTGGGGTGTTGCAGCACTTCTGTTGTCACATCGACTGGTGTCTTTCAGTGGAATCCTTATCAATGGTGTTGCTGTTGGTGGATGGATCATCACGCGAACCGCAGGTATCTCGCTCATCGACGGATTGCAGGTAGTGGAGAAGCCACAAACGGCCGACACCATTTGCGCTGCGCTGGGACTACTCGCACTTGTGTCTCTTGCGTGGTTCATCATTGCGCGAGACAAACCCGTGAGTTCACTGGCCACCATGAACGCCGCATATCTCACGGTGATTGCCACGGCGTTTGCCATGTTTGCCGTCACAGGTCATGCGCACTCGCACGTCACGGTGGATGACACCACGGTGAATGGTGGACTTTCAGTGGACGCCAACGGTGTGATTGTCTCCCCGAACGTTTCAAGCACCACCGTGGTGGAAGAACAAACGGGGAACGCACAATCAGCCTCGGTTGCGACCACCACAACAGTGAAGAAGACAAAGACAACAGTGGCGCCGTCCACCACGGTGCATCCTCATGTTCAGACCTCCGATCAGTTGTTGGCCGCGGCGTCGGGCTGGCCTCGCGCATGGGATCCCGCACGTGGCGAGGACTTCTCTGGCATCAACGGCGCGACAGCAGAACAAAAGGCCCGAGCCATTGCCCTGATTGCCAATAATGCGCGCGACCTGGCCCAGTTCGCATCGGTGAGTGCCGCAATAGCCGCCGGTTACATGTCGATTGGAGACGGCAGCACTGGCTTTGAGCACATGATCAAGTATTCGTTGCTCAACGATGGACGTGTTCTTGATACCACCGCACCTGAATCTCTGGTGTACCAGGTCACTGGTACCACTCGCACGCTTGTGTCTGCCATGTACATGGCGAACCCCGGCACTGCAATCAATGATCAAACATTGGTGAACTATGCGGGTGGTCTCATGCAGTGGCACGTGCATACCAATTTGTGTTGGACATCCGTGAATGGTGTCCCCAAGGTGGTGGGTGTTACCGATGCCGCGGGAAATTGCCCTGCGGGTTCGGTGCACCAAACCGGTGGTGCACCCATGGTTCACGTGTGGCTCGCCGCAAATCCGTGCGGGCCGTTTGCTGCGCTTGAAGGCAATGGCGCAGGCGTTGCCGACTTGCCTGACAATCAGCGCGTGGACAAGTGCAACGCGCAACACTGAGAACTCAGCGATACAACAGAAAACGGGGTCTCGCCGAAGCGAAACCCCGTTGACTGACTACCCGCAATTACTTCTTGTTGGGGGCCTTGGTGGTAACTGGAACCTTCACCGTGGTGGTGGGGATCTTGGGTTGAGTAGTAATGGGTGCCTTTGGTGACGTGATCACTACACCGGCAGTCACTTTTGCTGTGGCAACCGTTGTGGTGGTGGCAGGAACTGTGGTTGTAGTGGGTGCCACCGTGGTGGTGGTTGGCGCCACCGTTGTTGTGGTGGTGCGAGGCACGGTGGTTGTAGTTGTTACTGGCACTCGCGGTGCGCGAGGAACGATGGCAACGTTGCTTCGTTGGCTACGTGCGTAGCCAATGGTGGCGGTCATCCAACAATGTGTCTCGAGTGCGGGAGGCAACACAACGGTGGCCTCGCTTCGGCCGCCAAGGAGTTGGCGAACGTTTGCGCGCTCGATGAGCACAACAGATTCAGCTGATGACACATCGTCTGTTTCTTCTTCACGCCATACTCGACGGTTGCGAGCACATTCGATGCGGTACAACTCTGGTGACTGATCGTCCCACCATGAGGCCGTGAGTGCGGTGCTGCCGTTCACCACCTTGTACATGAGGAAGAAGGCGCGTGGTGTTGGAACACGCTTGCCGGTCTTCTTCGGAACTGTGGTGGATGTGGTGGTGGTTGGCGCCACTGTTGTTGTGGTGGGCGCAGCCACTGTGGTGGTTGTTGCGCCTGGATCCACTGTGGTGGTGGGTGCAGGAACTGTTGTGTCCACCACGGTGGTTGTTGTTGAGATGGGGTCTGGCTCGGCGAATGTTGAAATAGGGACAGGAGCTGCCACTGTTCCGGCGGTGAGCTTCGACACGATCTGTGTGTTGGTGATGCCAGGGTATGCCTGAGCAAGACGAGCGGCAAGACCTGCCACGTGAGGTGTGGCCATTGATGTGCCGGAGATGGTGTTGGTGGCATTGCTGCCGCCAATCCAGTCGGAAGTAATGCCTGAGCCAGGAGCGAACAAGTCGACACATGAGCCAACATTTGAATAGGAAGCAACAGAGTCAGAGCTTGTTGTTGCGCCAATGGTGATTGCGGAAGGTGCGCGGGCAGGCGAGTAGTTGCAAGCGTCAGCGCCGTTGTTGCCAGCGGCCACGATCACGGTGATGCCTGCAGCTGTTGCGTTGGCCACTGCTGCATCAAGTTGTGAGTTGGCTGCGCCACCCAAACTGAGGTTGATGACACCTGCGCCACCTGGGTGACTCTGCACCACCCAGTTGATGCCAGCGATCACGCTGGAGGTGTAACCAGAACCAGCACAGTCGAGGACGCGTACTGCAACGATGCGAGTGGACTTGGCAACACCGTACGTTGAACCTGCAATGGTGCCAGCAACGTGCGTGCCGTGACCATTGCAGTCTTCGGTGCCACGACCGTCGGACACTGCGGTGTATCCGGATGTGACGCGACCTGCAAGGTCGGCGTGACCGGAGTACACGCCGGTGTCGATGACATAAACGTATGAACTTGCACCAGTGCTGAAGTACGTGTACTTGTTGTCCAGTGCCACCGAGGTTGCATCAATACGGTCAAGACCCCATGAAGGTGTTGGCGACTGGTCAACGGTTGCTTTGATGGGGGTGTCAACGGTTGCGGTGACACCTTGCGTGTTCGACAACTTCTTCGCCACCGAATCGGGGACCACGAATGTTGTGGATGAATCGTCGTTCTGCACCACCGATGGTTCGGAGCCCAACAATGCGGTGAGTTCCTTCTTCACTGCGCTTGCATTTGCTGCCTTCACATCGAGCATGAGGTACTGCTCCGTGCGATCGAAGGGAACTGGGGTGAGGTTGGTGACCTTCTTCAAGGGTGCGAGTTCAGCCGTTGCTGCGTTCTTCACGCGTGTAGGAGTGCTGTTCGTTCCCTTCGTGGTGACGAAAGCTCCGGCAATCAGCACCACTGCAGCAGCTGCGCCCACCAGGCGACTAATGCCATATGAGCGACGAGCGGTGCGCATGGCCTTGAGATGGCGCTGGCGCGTGAGTTGATCGGGGGCCACAGTTTCCTGTTGACCCAATTGACCCAGGGCGCCAGAAAGGTGCGAATCGTGGTCGGGGGTGAAGTGTTGATTGCTTGTCACACCCTCTACAGCGCACGGCACATCACATCCATGACGGACATACTCAGATTTTTCTCAAAAATACCGAATTTGCTATTTCGAGGGGTCGGAGAGCTGATTTCGCAGCTGGCGAAGGGCCCGATGGGTGAGGGCGGCGACCGCCTCATTGGTCTTGCCCATGACGATGGCGGTGTCCTCCAGCGACATGTTGGTGACGTACCTCAGCCATATTGCGGCCCGTTGGTCGACAGTGAGGTCGTTGAGAAGGTCCGACAACTCGGTGAGCGAAGGTGCAGCGGGGAGGGGCACATATTGCTCGAAGGCCTCATTGTCCAGGTCGGCGCCCACCTCGTTGGGTCGGGCTCCACGTCGGCGGGAGGCATCGATGACGCGATTGTGGGCAATACGAAATATCCATGGACGCAGTTCGGCGTCGGTGCCAGTGAATGTGCCAATGTCGCGCACCACGTTCACCATGGTGTCGCCCAACAGGTCATCGGGTGACCGACCGCCAAGGCGCTTGATGTAGGCCCGAAGCTCTCCGGCAAGTGAGTCATACAACTCAGCCCACGCCGCCTGGTCGTTGGCGCGCAAACGTGCAAGAACGGGCTGTGTCATAGCGTGCCCGATTGTAAAGCACTCAATACCTCGCGCGCGCGGGACCGTACGGCGTCTGCGTCTTTCAGTTTTTGCGCGGCCCGGACCTGGGTGGCGATTCGTGGATTACGAACAAATCGTGTTTCGTGACGCAACAAGAAATCCCAATAGAGAGTGGTGAACGGGCAGGCGTCCTCGCCCACGCGATTCTTGCGGTTGAACGCGCATGGCTTGCAATAGTCGCTCATGCGATCGATGTAGGCACCACCTGCGGCATAGGGCTTGGTGGCCAGAATGCCACCGTCTGCATACAAAGACATACCCACCACATTGGGCACCATCACCCATTCGGCTGAGTCAACGAATGCATCCCACATCCACGTGGTGAACTCTTGCGGGTTGATGCCGGCAATGAGCGCAAGGTTGCCCAGCACCATGAGGCGCGGAATGTGGTGCACCCAACCACGATCATTCACATCGTTGATGATGGATCGCACACAATTCATGTTCGACTGTGCGGCATTCGTGAACACGGGTGGCAACGGCATTGTGGCGTTGAGCTCGTTCATGAGCGCATATTCGGCAGGTTGTATCCAATACAGATTCCACACGAATTCGCGCCATCCGATGATCTGTCGAAGGAAGCCCTCCGCCGACTGGATGGGAATACGCCCTTCGCGATATGCCACTTCCACGCGGTCACAAATTTCTGCTGGCAACAACAGACCAATGTTGAGGGCGGGCGAGAGCATGGAGTGGGCCAAGTGCCAGTTGTAGGAGACCATGGCATCTTCGTGAGGACCAAACGCGGACAATGAGTTGTTGATGAAGTGGTCCAGTCGACGCAAAGCTTCCGCGCGACTGGTGGGCCATAACCCCACGGGCTGTTCGCCGAATGTGGAGTCTGCAACATCGCGCACCACTGCCATATCGACGTGGTCAAGTTCTGAGAGCAAAGGAGAGGGCCATTCCACGGTGCCGGGTTTTGGCGGAGGCTCTCTGTTGAACTCGTCGAAGTTCCATCGCCCCTCAGCGGGTTCATCGCCATCCATGAGATATGCGAGTCGGCGTCGTTGCCACCGATAGAAATCTTCCATCTTGTAGCTCTTGCGCGTTGCGGCGAACTGTGCGAAATCAGTGGGGTGGCACAGGAATTGATTCGAAGGAACCATGTGAACGCCCAGTTGTTCCAATAGCGCACGTGCCGCGCGTGAATTTGGTTCGGTTGCCTCTACTGATGCAGGTGAATGTTCTGCGCAGTGCTCGCGGAATCCGTGACCCATGGTGGGCGCAACGCGATAGTCCACGTTGAATCCGCTGGCACGAAGTTGTTCAGCGAAGCGACGCATGGACGCAATGAGAAGATGTGCGCGTTGCACGTGCCATGTACGCGACTCAATCTTGTGACGTGACTCCACCATGAGCACGCGATGGGTGAGAGGAGTGGCCAGCGCGAGTGCACCGATGGCTTCATTCAGTTGGTCGCCAAAGACCCAGACCGTCTTCAAGGCTGGCGAAATTTTTGATCAGACCTTTTCAAGAAAGACCACGGGAATTTCGCGTGTGGTCTTTTCTTGGTAACCGGCGTAGCCCTTGAACTTTTCAGTGATGGTGGGCCACATCTCTGCGCGCTCGGCGGAGGTGGCAACTCGTGCACGACGTTCGTGCTTGGGCTGACCCTTGGTTTCCACCCACACGGTGGGGTTCTGCTGCAGGTTGAGGAACCATGCGGGGTGGAAGTCGTCGCCGCCGCGCGAGGCCACGATCACGTATGTGTCGCCCTGCACGATGGGGCAGGTGAGCATGCTCTCGCGGATCTGCCCCGACTTTCGGCCCGTGGTGAACAGCTTGATGGCCACCATGCCTGCAGGGTTCCAGCCCCACTTGCCGAACGTGACGGCAATGCCCACTTTGTGGACGAGGTTCATGGTTTTGAGGACGCGATTGCTGGGCATGCAATCAG
>JALQYL010000044.1 GCA_023254135.1 Ilumatobacteraceae bacterium
GCTTGTCGGAATATCCCAAGGAAATCAACTTTGCAATTTGACGATCGTTGGCGTCAAGTTCTCGGATAAGTCCGATGCCTTTCTTCTCCAACTCACCTGCGGCAGCACGTACCTCGGCTGAATTGATGAGGCGTAGGCCGGCCGCCGCATCCCTGATTGTTCGAACCAGAACATCGGCGCTACCGGCTTTGAGGATGAATGCGCTCGCACCCAACTCGTATGCCTGCACCAATGCTTCATCGGAATTGAACGAAGTGAGCACAACGATCTTGATCTTCGGATGTTTTGCGATGACTGAACGTGCCACATCGAGACCCGACTCGTTCTGCAGTCGTACATCGACGACCAACACATCGGGATCTTCCATGTCTACAAGGTCCATGGTGGTGGCCATGGTGTCGGTTGCACCCACCACCTCGATTCCCTCTTCATGGGCGATGACACCTGCCAACGCCTCACGGACCATTTCATGGTCATCACAGATTGCTACGCGAATCATGATTCCCACCCCGGATGTGGCACTGTCCATTCAATAACAGTGCCCCCACCGTTTCTTGTTCTTACTTTCATGGTGCCTCCCATGGATTGTGCGCGTTGGCGCATGTTGTTAAGACCGTTTTGTAATGGCGCTGCGGAATCAATTCCGCTGCCATCATCAGAGATAATGAGCTGCAGGTCGCCCTTGTTTTCGGTAATGGAAATGGCCACTTTCTTCGCACTTCCATGTCGAACGGCATTCGATGTTGACTCAGTGCACACGGCACGTATGTGTGGCAGAAATTCTTCGGCAATACGTGGACAGCGAAACGCCAATTCGAATTCGGCACCTGCCGGCGAAACGATGGGCAGCAGCACATCCTCCAATTGAGTTTGCAGTTCGGGACTCACGCGCGATTCCACGTCGAGAATCTCCTTGCGAATGCCGTCGATGACTGCGGCGATCGAATCAATTGCCTTGGAAATTTGTTGGGAAGTTCCATCATCGGCTTCACGTGCCGCCAAGGAAAGACCCAACGAAGTTGCGTACAGCTGTTGAATCACGGAATCGTGCAGATTATGTGCAATACGTTGGCGCTCCACTGCAAGGGCACGTTTCTTGCTGGCGATGGCCACCAGTGACTGTTGATCCTTCAACAATTCCTGCATGGCGACGAATTCGCTGATGTCACCACCTGCCTCGATCACGTAGTCACTCACTCGTTGCCAATTCACCAGTATGGAAACGCGTACGCCTTGCTCGCGATAACGGTCACGAGTGGACGACGGCAATTCAAAAATCTGAAATGAGCGTCCGGTATCCCATGCTTCTTTCACATGTACAAAGGCGCTGTGGGGCTCGTAATAGGTCTCCGCCATGGATTGACCGAACTCAACGGTCTTGGTGCGGACCTTTTGGTAGGCCTCGTTCCACCACACCAGGCGAGCGTCTTCCACGGCACCGAAATCGTCAAAGACCACCTCGTGGACCCCGATGTAGTCGCTCAAGCCATACAAAATGGCGGCGAGGTCGTCTCGGTCCAGCGACATAAACGGAAGTGCTGGGCGGCTGACATTTGTCATGCGCAAACAGTAACTGTCATTTGTCCGTTATTAACAGGAATGAAAGTTCCTCTTACGAATTATTTTCATCCTTTGATTTGGATAAATCAGGGTGCAATACGGTGTAAAGAAAAAGCACAAGTCCGAATAACCCGAATGGCGCGAAATTGGTGGCACTTTTGTTGAAAGCCGGATACAGGACAAATGCGGACAACAAAGCAGTCCACAACCACAAGATGGCCACTGCACGACGCGGTCCGTGACCAAGGTTTATGAGGCGATGATGCAAATGTCCGCGGTCTGCGATGGCAAAACCTTGACGATTGATGAGACGACGAACGATGGCGAATGCAACGTCGAAGATGGGTACGCCCAAAATGATGAGCGGAATGGCCAATGGCGCAAGAAAGAAATATGTCTGACCACTGAACGCTTGTGTGGTGGGGTCCGCACGGCCTCCTACAACACTTGTGGACACGGCCATGAGAAGGCCCAACAGATAGGCACCGCCGTCTCCCATGAAAATGCTGGCGCCGTTGAAGTTGTATGGCAAGAACCCAACGCACACACCAACGGTGATGACGGCAATCAATGGTCCAATGTTCGGCTCCGACAACAAACCCAAACCGGAGAGGTGCTGTGAATAAATGAAGAAGGCCGTAGATCCGATGGCAACGATGCCGGCCGCCAATCCGTCGAGGCCATCAATGAGGTTGATGGCCTGCACCATCACCAACAACCACACCACCGTGACGATTGCGACCCAATCACTGGACACTTGAATAACGCCGAGGAATGGAACTCGGAAGTAGAACATGGTGACGCCGAACCACACAAGAATCATTCCGGCAAACACAGTGGTAAGAACTCGTGCCGGTGCCGACACCTCTTTTATGTCGTCGCGTGTTCCCACACCCAACATCACGGCCGCGGCGAGCATGACTCCCAGTGGCTCGCTATTGCCGTTGAACAACAGCGAGAAGCGATCCATTTGCCAGGCAACGAACAATGCCACCAGCACACCAACGAACATGGCAAGTCCGCCCACGTCGGGGGTGGGCACCTTGTGCACCTTGCGCTCGCTGGGCATTGCCACCCAGTTGCGCTTGCGAGCAAGACTGCGAACAAGTGGCGTGGTGACAAGCGTGGCGGCCATGGCGCTGCCACCCACGATGAAATATCCGCCAATATCAGCCATTACGCCACGAGCCTAGATGAACCCATGAGCGGGCTCGCGAAGGTCACAAACCGTTCGGATACGCAGGGAATCGTGAGCACAAATCGGCGACTTCTTGACGAATACCAGCAATTGCCGATGCATCTTCACGATGTCGAAGTGCACGTGCGATGAAGTTGGCAATCAATGGCATCTCAGTTTCGGTCATGCCTTGAGTGGTGACCGATGGTGTGCCAATTCGTACGCCCGATGTGACGAAGGGGCTTCGTGGATCATCGGGAACGGTGTTCTTGTTGAGAGTGATGCCTGCTTCGTCGAGAACCAATTGCGCCACCTTGCCGGTGCACTCTGCATCGAATGGGCGAAGGTCCACCACCATGAGGTGGTTGTCGGTGCCGCCACTCACCAAACGGAAGCCTTCTTTGCTCAATGCTTCGGCGAGAGCAGATGCGTTCTTCACGATTTGTTGTGCATACACCTTGAATGAAGGGTCGAGTGCTTCACGGAATGCAACGGCCTTTGCGGCAATCACGTGTTCAAGCGGACCACCCTGGCTGCCAGGGAACACAGCCTTGTCCACTGCTGCAGCGTGCTGCGCCTTCGACAAGATGCAACCGCCACGAGGACCACGCAATGTTTTGTGTGTGGTGAAAGTAACGATGTCCGCATATGGAACGGGGTTGGGGTGTGCTCCACCAGCCACCAAACCAGCAAGGTGCGCAATGTCGAACATGAGCAATGCACCCACTTCATCGGCAATTGCCTTGAATGGTTCCGGATCAAGTCGACGTGAGTAACTGGTGGTGCCAGCAACAATCATCTTTGGACGGTGCTGCAGCGCAAGTTCGCGCATGTGGTCGAAGTCAATGCGCTCGTCACCTTTGGTGACGCCATACGACACGAAGTTGTACAAAATGCCGCTGGCATTTGCGGGAGAACCGTGTGTGAGGTGGCCGCCATGATCCAGACTCAATCCGAGAATGGTGTCACCAGGCTTCAACAGGCCGAGATACACCGCCATGTTCGCGCTGGCACCCGAGTGTGGCTGCACATTGGCGTGCTCCGCACCGAACAACTGCTTCACACGGGAAATCGCCAGGGACTCAATGTCGTCCACGTGCACGTTGCCGCCGTAATAACGCTTGCCGGGGTAACCCTCGCTGTACTTGTTGGTGAGAATGGAGCCCGTGGCATGCATGACAGCAGGCGATGTGAAGTTCTCACTGGCGATGAGTTGCAAACCACTGGTTTGACGAATGCGCTCTTTCTCAAGAAGAGCAAAGACCTCGTTGTCGGGGTTTGTGTCGGAGGGGAAAGGCATTATTTGCTCGCTTCTTGCTGCTCGATTTCTGCAAGCATCGCCACGCGACGCTCGTGACGTCCACCCTCGAAGTCCGTGGAGAGGAAAGTGGACAGAATTTCTTCGGCAAGCCCCTCGCCCACCACGCGCGCACCCATGGAAAGGACGTTGGCGTTGTTGTGTGAACGAGCCATGCGAGCCGTGTACAGGCAGTTGCACAACGCTGCGCGAACACCGTGCACCTTGTTGGCAGCCAATTGTTCGCCCTGGCCGCTTCCGCCCAAGACAATGCCGAAGTCGGCCTTGCCATCGCGCACATGACGACCAACGTTGGCACAAATGGGTGGGTAGTCACAGCTCTCGGTGGAATGAGTGCCCAGATCCATCACATCGTGGCCCTGATTGGTGAGCACTTCGATGAGGTGCTGCTTCAAGGTGTATCCGGCGTGGTCTGCTCCGATGGCAATGCGTGACATTCCCTTCACAGTAGTAGGGGCAGTCGCTCTGCGACCTAGCGTCTTGGTATGGCAATTGACCCACGCACCCCTGTCCTCATCGGAACCGGCCAAGTCGTCCAGCGCGCAGAAGGAATCGACGATGCCCGCGACGCCGTTGCACTCATGGGAGAAGCCATCACCCTGGCTGCTGCCGATGCTGGTCTTTCATCCGTGCCAAACCCCGATGCCATTCGAGTGGTGAGCCTGTTGTCATGGAAATACGGCAATCCAGCGGCTCTCATTGCTGAGGATTTGGGGCTCACGCCTCGTGAAACCGGCCTGTCGGCCATGGGCGGCAACACACCCCAAACATTGGTGAACAAGGCATCGCGCGAAATTCTTGCTGGCGAAGCAGACCTCATCATTCTCACCGGAGGCGAAGTCACCCGCACACGCGCTCGATACGCCAAAGCGGGTAAGGAGCCCAATTGGCGCACGTCGTCGGTCCCCGCCACGTTGGTGTCGGAAGACCTGGTAATGAACATGCCAGAAGAGCGCGAACGCAAGATCGTGATGCCCATTCAGATTTATCCGTTGTTCGAAACCGCATTGCGCGCACAAGCTGGTCACGGCATTGATGAGCACCAGAAGTACATCAGTGAGTTGTGGTCACGATTCAGCCAGGTGGCCGCAAAGAACCCGTACGCATGGGGACAAAAGGCATACACGCCTGAAGAAATTCGCACGCCATCACCCACAAACCGCATGGTGGGCTTCCCGTACCCCAAGTTGATGAACTCGAACAACGACGTTGACATGTCGGCCGCGCTCATTTTGTGTTCTGCAGCAAAAGCTGAATCATTGGGTGTTCCCCGCGATCGCTGGATCTTCCCGCAATCAGGAAGTGATGCCCACGAGCATCCATTCATCTCCAATCGCAATCACTTTTACGACACACCAGCAATCGAACTTGCAGGTCGCCGCGTGTTGGAACTAGCTGGCCTCACCATCAACGACATCGACATCGTGGACCTGTATTCATGTTTCCCATCTGCAGTGCAACTGGGCGCAAAGTCTCTGGGACTCGACATCAACTCACAACTCACTCGCACAGGTGGATTGCCATTTGCAGGCGGCCCGTGGAACAACTACGTGATGCATGCCATTGCCACCGTTGCTCGTGAACTGCGTGACGGCGTGGGCAAGACAGGTCTCGTGTGGGGCAACGGTGGTTACACCACAAAGCACGCATTCGGTGTATACGCCACCGAGCCACCAAAGAACGGCTTCACCTACGACTACCCACAAGATCAGATCGATGCATTGCCAAGCCGCCAACTCGCCTCTCCTGCCGAGGCGGCCGATGCCGGTGAGACAACCATTGAGGGGTATTCCGTCATGCACGACCGTGAAGGCGGCATTGAGCGAATCATCGCCACGTGCATTCTCAGCGACGGTCGTCGCGCATGGGGCGACTCCACCAGTGCAGACCTTGGTCGCGACATGTGCGCAAACGAATGGGTGGGCAAGCAAGTTCGTCTCGATGCCTCGGGTACATTGCTCGCGTGAGCGATACCTTCCCGCGTCAATACGCACGTACCCAACGCCTCACCCTTGGTGAGCCGCGCAACTTCACCATCTCTCCCGATGGATCACGAGTTCTTTTCGTGCGCTCGCACGGTGGCTCTGACCCCGTCAACACGCTGTGGGTTCTCAATACTGCGACAGGTGAAGAGCGCGAACTACTCGACCCACGCACGTTAAGCACCGACCTCTCTGCCCTCACTCCCGAAGAACTGCGTCGACGCGAACGCGCCCGCGAAGGAGCAAGTGGTGTGGTGTCGTACGCCACCGATGCAGCCGTGACATCTGTGGTCGCCGTTCTGGGTGGACAGGTGGTGCACATCACCGTTGCAACCGGCGAGATCATCACTCCGAACATCGAGCCTGGTGTGTTCGACGTTCGCTTGTCGCCTGACGGTTCCACCATCTCGTATGTGCGTGGAGCATCGCTCTGTGTATCCACATTGAATGGTGAAGAAACCGTGGTTGCATCAGAGGAGACACCGCATGTCACGTGGGGCAGTGCCGAATTCATAGCAGCGGAAGAAATGGGCCGCATGCGTGGCTACTGGTGGTCACCCGATTCATTGTTCATTGCTACATGTCGCGCCGATTCGTCACGGATCCCGGTGTGGTACATCTCAGACCCTGCGAACCCATCGCATGAACCCATCGCCAACCGCTACCCCGCAGCGGGTGCCAATAATGCGGTTGTTTCCTTGCACATATTCAATGTGTCAACACGCAAGCGCACCGACGTGTCACTACAGGGCGAATGGGAATACCTGAATTCGGTGGCATGGAGTTCCGCGGGCCTCATTGCACAAACACAAACACGTGATCAAAAGCGCGTTGACATTCACCGCATCGACCCAACAACAGGTGCAGCCACTATTGCATTCACTGATACCGACACTGCTTGGGTGGAACTGGTGCCTGGTGTTCCATCACTCGCCTCCGACGACACGCTCATCACATGCGTGGATCGCGACGGTGTACGCAGAGTTGCAGTCAACGGGACACCCATGACGCCCACTCATTTGCAAGTTCGTTCGGTGGTCTCGGCCGGCGCCACCACAGTGTTCATGGCGAACCACATTGAGACTCCATGGATTCTGGATGCATACGCGGTCACCACCGATGGCACGCTCACACAACTCACCGATGCACACGGCGTTGTCACATTCTCCGGCACTCAGAAAGCGCACGTGATGCGCACCTCCACCCTCGATCTTGCGCGCGCACAGTTCACGGTGACCGCCAACGGTGTCACTCACGACATTGCCACTCATGCAGAGACTCCGCTGGTGTCACCCAACGTGCGCATCATGGCAGTGGGGCCGCGCGCCATACCAGTGGCCATTGTGATGCCAAACGACGGACTCACCACGAAGTTGCCCGTGTTGTTCGACCCATACGGCGGTCCTCACGCACAACGCGTAGTGGCATCGCGCGCCGCATACAACTCATCGCAATGGTTCGCCGACCAGGGTTTCGTAGTGGTCATTGCTGACGGAGTTGGTACACCGGGCAAGGGCAGCGACTACGAACGCGACGTGTTGAATGATCTGGCCCAAGTGGTGCTAGATGACCAAGTGGAAGTGGCGCGCGCACTGCCCGATCTGGAACCTCGTGCCGATGTCACTCGCGTGGGAATTCGCGGCTGGAGCTTCGGTGGCTACTTGTCCGCTCTCGCCGTCTTGCGTCGCGGCGACATTTTCCATGCGGGCGTTGCCGGCGCACCCGTGACCGACTGGCGTTTGTACGACACCCACTACACAGAGCGCTACTTGGGAAATCCACACACCAATGCCTCGGCGTATGTATCCACGGATCTCATGCAAGACGCCAACAAGTTGGAAGTGCCGTTGCTCATCATTCACGGACTGGCCGATGACAACGTGGTTGCTGCGCACTCACTGCAATTGTCGTCCGCGCTTCTCGCTGCCGGCAAAGTGCACGAAGTGTTGCCACTGTCGGGCGTGACGCACATGACGCCGCAGGAAGAAGTGGCCGAGAACTTGCTGCTACACCAACTGGATTTCTTGCAACGCAGTTTGAGCCACGCGCAGAGTTAGTGTGGCAACTCGCCCGATACGAAACGTGGCTTGCCTGCTATGTCGTTGTGCACACGAACTTCGACGAATCCAGCGGACTCAAACAATGCGCTCACCGCAGCAGCCTGGGTGTATCCCATTTCCACAATCAACATGCCAGCAGGCACCAACCATTGAGGCGCTTCACTGACAATGACGCGAATATCGCGAAGACCATCGTTACCAGCAAACAGGGCCATATGTGGCTCCCACTGCAGAACCGATTCATCGACTTCAGGGTCCGCATCGGCGATGTACGGCGGGTTGCTCACGATCACATGGAACGAACCGCGCATTGATTCATTGAACGCACCAAACCACTCGCCCACTGCAAAACGTGCGTGAGTTGCGGGCCTTCCTATGCCTACGGCGTTTGCGCGAGCAACATTGATGGCGTCCTCAGAGACATCGGTGAGCCACACCGTGGCGCTTCCCACAGGCAGTTCACGCAGCAACGACAAGCCAATGGCGCCAGACCCCGTACCCATATCTGCGATGACATGCGGTGACGCGAGGTGATGCAGATGTTGCATGACTATCTCGGGCAACAACTCTGTTTCCGGACGTGGGATAAGAACACGTTTGTCCACCATGAGGTCGAGGTGGCGAAATGCCCATCTGCCCATCACATACTGAACAGGTTCACCGGCCAAGTATCGACGCACCATGTCATGCACATGCACTGCGGCACGATTTGTAACCAGCTCATCTTGAATGGCAGGAAATTCACCTGGTTCACAACCACTGGCATGCTCGCACAGCCACTTGGCCACCACTTTGTCGCCCACCATGTCGGCGGTCTGCAACACCATGTTGCGCCAGGAAATGTGTTCGCTGGATTCTTCGTTACTCATTGTTGGCAAGCTGGCGCGCGCGCAAGTCTGCCGAGAGCGCATCGACCACGGGATCAAGTTCGCCACCCAATGCGGCCTGCAATTGATAGATGGTGAATCCAATGCGGTGATCGGTGATGCGATTCTCTTTGTAGTTGTACGTACGAATCTTTTCGCCTCGGCCACCGCCACCAATTTGTGCGCGACGCTCCAAGGATGCCGCAGCCTCTGCTTCTTCCTGGCGCAACTGCAGCAAACGAGAACGAAGGACTGTCATGGCGCGAGCCTTGTTCTGCAACTGACTGCGCTCATCTTGCATGGCCACCACCAAGCCAGTGGGCTTGTGGGTGATACGCACGGCGGAGTCGGTGGTGTTCACGTGCTGACCACCCGCTCCCGACGCGCGATACACGTCGATCTGCAAGTCGTTGGGATCAATTTCAACGTCAACTTCTTCTGCCTCGGTCATCACCGCAACAGTGGCCGATGAAGTGTGAATGCGACCCTGAGCTTCCGTGGCCGGTACGCGTTGCACTCGGTGAGGTCCACCCTCAAAACGAAGGTGGCTCCATGCGTCGTCACCCTTGAACATGAGCGTTGCTTGGTTGATGCCACCCATGTCGGAGACGTCTTCTTGAATGACCTCAACGCTCCAACCGCGCTTGGCTGCGTACGCCACGTACATTTCCATGAGATCGCGCGCAAACAGGTTGGCCTCTTCGCCACCTTCTGCACCGCGCAATTCCATGATCACGTTCTTGCCGTCATTCGGGTCAGGTGGCAACAGAAGAACCTTGAGTTGTTCGTTCAGTTCCTCCACGCGCTTTTCCGCGGCGTTGGCCTCGGCGCGGAATGATTCGCGCT
The DNA here is from genome assembly GCA_023254135.1 of Ilumatobacteraceae bacterium. GTDB lineage: Bacteria > Actinomycetota > Acidimicrobiia > Acidimicrobiales > Ilumatobacteraceae > UBA2093. The sequence continues at coordinate 9,810 of JALQYL010000044.1, forward strand.
CTTCACCAGCGGTTTCCGCCATGAGTTCTTTGGCCGCTTCTGCATCACCCGTTGCCTGGCGTAGTGCACGAATACATTCAATGAGTGGCGTGAGTTGCTTGTACTTTCGCGAAGCATCGCGCAATCGAACGGGGTCGCCCAATACCTCGGGGCTTCCCAAGCTCACCTCAAGTTCGGTGTAGTCCCGTTCAATGGACTCGAGGCGGCTGTTCATAGGTATTCAGGCTAGAGGCTGTGGTGGCCGTTACTTCTTGAATACCTGTGTGAACACGAACGAACTAGTGGACGGTAAGTAATCAATCTTGCCGTATGTGCCGTATCCGTGTGCAAAACCATTGGCATACACAACGCCATTGCGTTGGTCCACGTCGGGACGGTCAATGGTTTTTGCAATGGTCTGTCCGTTGTCTATATCCACCCAATTCCATGTGCATTGATTCTCACCACTCCACGGGAATGCGAAGAACGCACCGTAAACAGGTCCGCCCTTTTCGCGATTGTCGCCGTAGGTAACGAAGAAATCAAGCGCACCATCGTTGGTGAAGTCGTGCGTGTACACCTTCAACGGCATCGCACCCTTTCCGTCGCCCAAATCAGCCGAGATATCCATCCACCGCACACCGTTCCACATGTAAAACGTGAGACTGCCGTCCGTGATGATCATGGCGTACACACCGCAGTCGCTCTTGGAGATGCCCGATACGTCCACGGTGACGAACTGCTTCACAAATTTGTCCCACGCCTTCATTGCAGCTCCCGGCTTCCACGGAACCGTGGTGCGCGGTGGTTCGCCAACAGTGGTGGTGGGTGATGTCGTGGTGGTTGCGGTTCCCGCACTCCGCGTGCACGCAGCAATAGTTGCACCCAACAGTGCAACCGCAAGCAAGCGCCCTATCAACCCTTGTTTCATACCGTTGTCCACGGTAAATCACCGCAGGGGTCAGCGTGTGAGATAGGCGAATTGCACAGGCAATGTCGCCATTGCAGCAAGTCGCACAATGGATGGTGTGATGTCGCGTTCGCGTGCAACAACCGTTACATGCCCCACGCCCATGCGTACTGCGGCATCGAGCGCAAACGGAATCACATCAATGTCGACACCATGCACGAAGGTGACCACCGACTGCACATCGTCGTGGGTAACACCCATCGCAACGCACGGCACCGCATCCTTCAGGTTCTTGCGCTGCACCGGGGGTTCAATTGCTTCCAACGATTCGAAACCAATCGTTGACGGATCGTTCAGTGCGCACCAGCGGTAGTACCGCTCTACTCCGAATTGATTCAGTGGGTGTTGGTCAGCGCCTTCAGTGCGATGCGGCAACACGGCATCAATGACTTGCTTCAATGCCTTTTCGGTAGGCAGGTCTCCGTGCACCATGGCAAATGCTTCACGGTCGTGTGCACCCATGCCCACTTCCAGTCGAGCTTCGCCGGTGTACGCATCGTTCACCACGCGACACATTTCAAGTCCGCGCACTTCGCCCACCACCACGCCGTACTCCACCAGCACTTCTGCGCCGGACGACGAAATGAGATCGGTGAACGCCATGTGTTGCGGTGACGCAACAGGCGCTTCCACGTGCGGTTCGTGCACTGCCGGCAGCAATGTGCGGTCTTCCACGTGCCACACCGTTACATCGGCATTGAACAAAGCGGCGCGACGCACCAACACACCCGAGTCACGTTCCACTAAAAGATGAATGGGCTTTTCGAATCGAGAAGCCCACGCAATGGCCGCACCGAGTGCACGTGATGCATCGCCATCAACCAACACCCAGGTTGCATCGTCGGTGAGAAATGCGGCGCCCAACCCGAAGACTTCGGGGGTGCCGGCGGGGTCTTCAGCAAGACCTAAATGATCGCGCACAAGGGTGCGCAACTTCAGAGACAACAGCCGTGATCGGCGTTCGGAATCAGACTGACTCATGGCAGTCACCGTTTAATGAGAGACATGCATACGTGGCGAGGCCACGTGCCACTTACTCGGGCTTCGCTGGTGCGTTCTGGCGCTGGCCGTAACGCTTGTTGAAGCGCTCCACGCGTCCACCAGTGTCGACAAGCTTCTGCTTACCGGTGAAGAACGGGTGGCACTCGTTGCAGAGTTCAAGCGAGAACGTGCCGGCCTTGCTGCTACGAGTGGTGAACTCGTTGCCGCATGAGCACTTGACGAGGACGTCGGTGTATTCGGGGTGGGTGTCGTTCTTCATGTCTCTGGTATCTCCCTGGAAACGGACTTGTGAGTGTATCGGGGCATCTCTGCTCCCCCAATGGCCCCCATTGAGGCCGCTGGGGAGCAAAAGGCTTAAACGCCGGGGGTCTTGGCGACTTCGGAGAGGAATTCGTCGTTGGTACGGAAGGTCTTGAGGCGCTCCATGAGCATTTCAAGGCCCGGGGCGGGGTTTCCGTCCTGAGCCAGACCGCCCAGCACGCGGCGCAACTTGATGACCAATTGCAACTGCTTGCCTTCGAACAACAGCTCGTCGTGACGGGTACTGGAACCCACCACGTCGATGGCGGGGAAAACACGACGCTCGGCGATGCGACGGTCGAGACGCAATTCCATGTTGCCGGTTCCCT
>JALQYL010000045.1 GCA_023254135.1 Ilumatobacteraceae bacterium
TTGGCACAACGACTCGCCGGCCGTTTGATGTTGGAGTTGGGTCATCGAGGCCGCACACGTCCGCGGGGCATCGGCAAAATGGTGGAGCAGCCGTATCGCCCCGATGCTGGCGACATTGATATCGATGCCAGCCTTGATGCCATTGCAGAGTCGCGGCGTGGCACCGCAATCGATCCTGAGCGATTGCGTATTCGCGGATGGCGCAAACCAGGTACGGCATTTTGCTTGTTGCTGGATCGCAGCGGATCTTGCAACGTCTGCGGTTGCCACCGCTGCCATTGCGAGTAGAAACCCCGATGACTACAGCGTGATTGCGTTCAGCAAAGACGTGATTGTTACGAAGTCGCAAGATGTTCCGAAGTCAAGCGAACGCGTGATCAACGACATTCTTACGTTGCGCGGACACGGCACCACCGACCTCGCTGGTGCATTGAAAGTGGCCCAACAGCAACTTGCTCGTTCACGGGCTGGGCGTCGTGTCACCATCCTGCTCTCGGATTGCCGTGCCACGGTGGAAGGCGATGCGTTGGCCGCGGCTCAGGGAATTGAAGAACTCATCGTGATTGCGCCGGCTGAAGACCATGACGAAGCAGATGTGTTTGCTGCCGGATGCGGTGCGCGCATTGCAACAGTGAGTGGACCCAGCGATATTCCCGCGGTACTTGCGCACGTTCTAGAAGTGCAGGCCTAAGAGGCCACACACTTAGAACGGACAATTCGGATCGTTCGGTGGAACGATGCCACGTGTTTCCTGGTCGATTGCCACTGCTGGCACCGTGGTGGTGGTCGTGGAAGTTGTGGTGGTGGTCTTGGCGGTGACCGTTGCCTTCGCAGTGGATGCAGTGGCAGGAATGGTGGTGGTTGCGCCCACGGCAAAACTCTTCTTGCTCACCACGGGAGCCAACGTGGTGGCAATAGCAATGGTGGTGGTGACGATTTGCGTGTTGATGATGGGACGCTGCTTCACGATGGTGGTGTTCAAACTTGCTTTTCCTTGGAACACGGCGAGAATCTTTTTGGCGAGCGGTGTCTCGGGTGTGGGCACAATGACCGAGGCATCATCAATGACTTGGCCGACGCCGGGCATTGTGTAACTGCCCATGGTGTTCGAGTCGAAGTTCTTCATTGCTTGTCCCAACTGCAACACGGTGAGCGGTGTGAGTCGGCTGTCGGTGATGATGTTCTTGAGCGCCGCGTTCATGATGCCGGTTGCTGCTCGCGGACTTGTCTTCGCTTTGTTCAGTGCCTTACGAATCATGCGGCGCGTGAAATCTTGTTGACGACTGATGCGACCCCAGTCAGACGACTGGTCGGTGCGCCACTTGTTGAGGGCGGGGTCGTACCACGTATAGTGGCGTGAACGCATATAGGCAAGCGCATGGTCGCCGGCGAAGCTGTAACACACACGTGCACGCAACACTTTGAAACCGGTTCGCTTGTCGCGTGCCTTGAACTGGAATGGCACGCGGACGCCGCCCACTGCATCAACGATTGCGGCAAAGGCACAAAAGTCGATGTTCACGTAATGATCGATGCCGATTCCGAAATTTTCCTTGATCGTTCGGATGAGTCGATTGGGATTCTTCTTGTCGAAGTTGGAGTTGATTCGATTGTGTCGACTGGAGCCAGCTTGCTTCACCCACATGTCGCGTGGGAATGACAGGATGGCGGCCTGATTGTCGGTGGGGTTCACACGGATCACCATGATGGAGTCGCTGCGCTCACCAAAACCTGCGCGATTGCCGAAACCGCCGTAGTACGGGGAATCCTTTTTTACGCAGGAATCGTTGTCGGATCCGGTGATGAGGAAGTTCTTGGCGGTGAGGTCTCCGGCGGGAAGGTTGAGATTGGGATCACCAGACGGAACGGTGTCGATAGTGACTACTTGTCGATTGCCCAACTGCCAATTGGCGTACACAAGCCCGCCACCAGCAAGAATCATTACAACAGCAAGTGCAATGTTGAAGAACACAAAAATGCGTTGCTTGCCAGTGTGTCGGTGGTTCGCTTCAGACTCAGACATGACTTCACTACCGTAGTTCCGCGGGCTACGAGCCCACGGTCGCTGCGCTAAATCCTTATTCGGTAGGCGCCAAAGTGACGACAGCCGCAATTTCTACGGTGTCGGCAATGGTGATGGACCAAGCCGTGACGGAACCGGCATTCTCAATGTCGGGCCAGCCGTTGGTGATGGCATCTGCCTGCAATTGAGACGCAGTGAACACCACGTTCTCCACCACTGCCTTCTGGCTCACTTTTGCTTCGGTCTTTGCACGACGCACCAGAGCAATCGCCCCACATACGGAATCGAGGAATGAATCAGAATCAGTGAACGAGGTGCCACCCACCAACTCTGATGACGTAGGCCATGCTGCGCGGTGCACGGAACCTGTGCGCCACCAACTCCACACCTCTTCAGAGGCGAACGGAAGAATAGGAGCAAACAATCGCTGCAATGTGGAGAGTGCACGACGCAACGCAACGCGTGCTGAATCTGCACCCACGTTGCCGTCGTCGGCGTACGCACGGGTCTTCACCAACTCCACATAATCGTCGCAGAACCACCAGAAGAATGATTCGGTGCGCTCCAACACGCGTGCATAGTCGAATGCCTCAAATGCCGCTGTTGCTTCTTCTACCACCGCGGAGAGGCGATGCAACATTGCAATATCGAGTGCTTCGGTGGGATCAACAGATTCATCTGCTGCGCCGGCACCCAACACAAACTTAGAAACGTTCAGCAACTTGGTGGCCAACTTGCGGCCCACCTTCATTTGGTCTTCGCTGAATGCGGTGTCTACGCCAGGCCGTGCGCCGGCAGCCCAGTACCGCACTGCATCGCTGCCGTACTTTTCGAACAAGTCAATAGGCGTTACAACATTGCCCTTTGACTTCGACATCTTCTTGCGGTCGGGGTCGAGAATCCAACCCGACAACGCCGCGTGCGACCACGGCGATTGCCCATGTTCAAGATGCGAACGAACCATGGTGGAGAACAACCACGTACGAATGATGTCGTGACCCTGTGGTCGCACATCGAACGGGTACACGCGCGAGAACAAATCGGCATCGTCCTCCCACTTCGCAGCAATTTGCGGGGTGAGTGATGACGTGGCCCAGGTGTCCATCACGTCGGGATCACCAATGAAACCACCGGGTTTTCCGCGTTGGTCTTCGGTGTACCCAGCGGGGGCATCGGTGCTGGGGTCGATGGGAAGACGCGACTCTTCGGGAATGAGAGGTGCGTCGTAATTCAGTTCACCATCTGCATTCAGTGGGTACCACACAGGTACGGGCACACCGAAGTAACGCTGACGACTCACCAGCCAGTCGCCATTGAGGCCTTCCACCCAGTTTGAGTAACGATGTCGCATGTGGTCGGGGTGCCACGTGAGACCGGCACCGCGTTCCAACAATGCATCGCGCAATGCGGCATCGCGGCCGCCGTTGCGGATGTACCACTGACGACTGGTGACAATCTCCAAAGGACGGTCACCCTTTTCGTAGAACTTCACGGGGTGCGTAATGGGGCGAGGTTCACCCACCATTTCGCCCGATTCAGCAAGCATTGATGCAATCGCTGTTTGTGCCTGCTTCGCAGACTTGCCTGCGAGCAACGCGTAATTCTCTTGACCCTTTGCGTCGGTGATTGCGGAAGGTGCTTCTGCCACAAGTCGTCCATCGCGGGAAATGATGGCGCGCATGGGCAACTGCAATTCGCGCCACCATGTGACATCGGTGAGGTCGCCGAACGTGCAGCACATGGCAATGCCGGTGCCCTTGTCGATTTGAGCCAGCGGATGCGCAAGCACAGGCACTTCTACGTTGAACAGGGGAGTACGCACTGTACTGCCGAAGTACGGCTTGTAGCGGTCATCGTCGGGGTGTGCGATGAGAGCAACACATGCAGCCAACAATTCCGGACGTGTGGTGTCAATGAGAATGTCACCTGAACCGTCTGACTTGTGGAACTTCAACGTGTGGTACGCACCAGGACGTTCGCGGTCTTCCAACTCTGCCTGCGCCACTGCGGTGCGGAAGTCAACGTCCCACAACGTTGGAGCCTCTTGCGTGTACGCCTCACCGCGCGACAAGTTGCGAAGGAACGCGCGCTGACTTGCACGACGCGAACGCTCGTCGATGGTGGCATACAACAAGGACCAATCAACAGAGAGACCAAGCGTGCGGAACAGGTCTTCGAAAATCTTTTCGTCCTGTGCGGTGAGTTCCTCACACAATTCGATGAAGTTGGGTCGCGACACCGGCACTGGCTTGTGATCTTTTGGTGGGTCTCCGCGGAATGGCGGTTGCAAGTTGGCTACATAGGGCACTGACGGGTCACATGACACACCGAAGTAGTTCTGCACGCGTCGTTCGGTGGGCAAACCGTTGTCATCCCAGCCCATGGGGTAGAACACGCTCTTGCCACGCATACGCCAGAAACGGGCCACAGTGTCGGTGTGTGTGTACGAAAACACATGTCCCATATGAAGAGAACCACTGACAGTGGGCGGCGGGGTGTCGACTGCGAATACGTTGTCGCGGGTGGCCGTGCGGTCGAACGCGTAGGTGCCCTGGGCATCCCAGGCGGCTACCCAGGTGGATTCGATTCCGTCGAGGGATGGCTTGTCAGGGACTGTGGACATAGGTCTTAAATCGTAGGCTTGTCAGAGTGCTGAACCTCTATGACACCGCCACCCAGAGCGTGAAACCCCTGGCTTTACGTGACCCCGGCAAGGTCAGCATTTACCTGTGTGGCCCCACCGTGTACGGGCCTCCCCACTTGGGTCATGGCCGCGCCACGTTGGTGTACGACATTTTGCGTCGTTACCTCACTTATACGGGTCTCGAAGTTCGCCTTGCTTCCAACATCACCGACATCGACGACAAGATCATCAACCGCGCCAACGACGAAGGGCGTCCGTGGCAAGACATCACCACCAAGTGCGAAAACGTGTGGTTCGAAGCCATGGGCAAATTGGGTGTGCAGCGCCCCACCGATGTTCCGCACGCCACCGAGTACGTGGAACAAATGGTGAACATGATTCACACGCTCATCGAACGTGACGCTGCCTATGTCACCGACGATGGTGTGTATCTCAGCGTCACTGCCGTTCCTGATTATGGCTTGCTTGCACATCAAAGTCTCGACGACATGTTGAGCGGTGGTGGCGATCGGGAAGTGTTCGGCGCCGGCAACAAAAAGCACCCCGCCGACTTTGCATTGTGGAAGTTCACCAAGCCCGGCGAACCTTCGTGGTCGTCACCTTGGGGTGACGGTCGTCCTGGTTGGCACAGCGAGTGTGTGGTGATGAGCCTTGAGCTGTTGGGTGAAGGGTTCGACCTGCACTGTGGTGGTGCCGATCTTCGGTTCCCGCATCATGAGAACGAACGTGCCCAATCCGTTGCACTAGGAAAAACGTTTGCAAATCACTGGATGCACAACGGATTCGTGGTGGACCCCGAAGGCGAAAAGATGTCAAAGAGCCTCGGCAACGTGATGAATCTTCTCGACCTCCTCGAAAAGTACGACGCACGTGCGTATCGCATGCTGTTGTTGCAAACGCATTACCGCTCGCCAGTTCGCGTTGGTCAAGACAACATCGACGCATGCGTTTCTGCATTGGCCGGGCTCGATTCATTTGCTGCTCGTACATCTGCACATGCAGATGGGGAAGCCAACTCCGAAGTCATCGCCAAGTTCCGCGCGGCAATGAACAACGATCTCGACACTGCAACAGCAATGGCGTTGGTGTTTGACACCGTTCGCGCGGCCAACGCCGCCATGGATGCTGGCGACGTTGCAACCGTTTCAACCCTGCGTGCTTCTGTGTTCGAGATTCTCAATGCCCTCGGACTTGCGCTTTCCGCTGGTGATGATGTTGATGCAGACATCGTTGCCAAAGGTGTTGCACTGGACGCAGCGCGTGCAGCAAAAGATTTTGCAACCGCAGATGCCATTCGCAACGAACTACAGTCGCAGGGCTATGTCGTTGAGACCTCAAAAGAAGGCACACGCATCCGACGTGGCTGAGAAGAAGCCACGCACGCCAATGCCTGCGGGCTTCTGGCCCATTTGGACAACCGTTGCCCTCGACCTAGTGGGTTTCGGCATCGTCGCGCCCATCCTGGGCCGTTATGCCAAGGACTTCGGAGCCAACGGCTTGGAAGTGGGCCTCATGTTCGCCTCGTTCTCTGTGGCACAGATGATCTTTGCTCCCGTTTTGGGTCGCATTTCTGATCGCATTGGTCGTAAACCCGTGATCATCGTGTCGCTCATCGGCACCGCCATCGGCAGTTTCATCACCGGCATTGGCGGAGCCATGTGGGTGTTGTTCCTTGGTCGCATTATCGATGGTGCATCGGGTGCAAGCGTTGCGGTTGCCCAAGGCGCCATCACCGATATCGCACCACCTGAACGTCGTGCTCAACTGCTCGGAATGCTTGGTGCGGCATTCGGTATCGGCTTCGTGGTCGGACCAGCGCTCGGTGGACTTGCTGCACTTGGTGGCACACACGTGCCGTTCTTCCTCGCCGGCACCATTGCCGCTATCAATGCAGTCGCTGCGTTCATTCGTTTGCCCGAAACAAAAACAGAAGCGCATACGACTGAAGTAGAACATCACACGCCGGAAGATTCCGCACGTTCACCCATCCTCGTACGCTTTGCCGTTGTTGCTGTGTTGTCCACCATTGGCTTTTCTGGTTTCGAGGCAACGTTCTCGTTGTTTGGCGGTGAACGTTTTGATCTCACCGTTGGCTCATCTGCCATGGTGTTCTTGTTTGTCGGTGTGATTCTCACCATCGTGCAAGGTGGTCTCATTGGCCCGCTCACACAAAAGTTCGGATCACGTATGCTCTTGCGTGCATCGCTGCCCATCGTTGCGGCCGGCCTCATCGTGCTTGCGTACACACCCAACATGCAGTGGACCATGTTGTTCATTGCCATGGTGTTGGTATCAGTGGGTCAAGGCATTGCATCGCCATCCGTTACGTCACTTGTCGCCGAAGCTGCCCCGGCGGACAAGAGGGGAGAAGTGCTTGGATATCAGCAGAGCGCTGGAGCCTTTGCTCGAATCGCTGGTCCCGTGGTTGCGGGTGCACTTTTCGACCACGTAGGAATCGGCTCGCCCTATCTCGTGGGAGGAATGCTTTTTCTCGCCGCATTGATTGCTGTGTGGGGCGTAACGCGAGCAGCCAACCTTTCGTATTCGGCCTGAATCGCGCTATTTCCTCATTTTTCAGGGCTCTCTTTTGCCTTTATAGTTGAGTTTCTACGAAATTTTGGTCTAGGGAGGAGGTGCTGGGTGCATGGTGAAGTTCTTGTACTCCCGTTTCCTCCGACGAATTGAATTCATAGCCAGAGTGGGCGTGGTGCTCTCCCTCATTGCCGCCCTTGAATTCGCTCTACCCGATGCTCAGCGGTCCATCACACGATCCAAAGCTGCAACGGTTGCATCGTCTGGGCTGTTGCTCCATCTCAATGCATCCGATTCGAATTCTTACAGTGGTTCGGGAACTGCATGGAACGACCTGTCGGGAAACGGTAAGAATGCCACTCTTACCGCAGGCACATTGAACGCCGCAACATCGTCTACTCCGCGCTCACTCACCACGGGCTCTGGCACCTATGCAAGTCTTCCATCCGGTTTTTCCGATTTCTCCAACGGATTTTCAGCACAAGCCACTGTGGATTTGGCAACTGCTGATGTTTGGGAGCGAATCATCGACTTCGCAACCGACTACAACGGCGGTGCTTTCGTAGCGGGCGACGGAGACAACAGCAGCAATATCTTGTTTGCACGTGCAGGATCCACCACCGATTTGGTTCTCGAGTTCTACGGGGCACGCGGTGCAAATCCCCAGTACCTGGGTCGATGCATTTCATATGGCGCTATCTCCACTGGTTTTCATAACTATGCCGTGTCCATGACTCCTGGCGCAGGGTCAACCACATGTGCGATGTACAAAGACGGAGTCGCTCTCAGCGTTTCCAACACATTGGTTCGCATGCCCGACAATGTGACTCGCACTGCAAATTTCATCGCGCACAGCAATTGGACCGCAGATGCCGACTTGGGTGGCAAGTTCAAATCATTGCTCGTCTACAACAGGCCATTGTCCAGTAGTGAAGTTGCAGATAACTGGACTGCCGATCGACAATCCACGTCACCGGGCAATCTCACTGCATCTGCCACAAGTCAAACTTCAGTGTCACTCTCGTGGGCTGCACCTTCAAGTGTCGGTATCTCGTCAATCACCGACTATGTGGTGGAGTATTCAACGAATAATTCATCGTGGAACACCTTTGCTGACGGAACATCTACTGCTACAAGCGCAGTTGTCACCGGTCTTTCTGCTGGCACTTCGTATTACTTCAGGGTGTCGGGGGTGAATGCAACAGTCACCGGATTAGCTTCTACGTCTCTTACCCAGTCCACCAATGCGGCCTACGTCGCCACTTTCGATTCCCAAGGTGGTTCCAGTATCGGTTCGGCAACATGGACGGCCGGTTCATCAGTGACTCTGGGGTCCACGCCTACGCGCGCGGGTTACACATTCAACGGATGGAGCACGTCTCCCACCGGCTCAACGTTGGTGTATCAAACAACCACGCCTACTCGGTCGGGAAACAGCGTGGTGTATTCCGCCGGATATGGCAAGAGTGCGGGCGATGCAGCGAGCGTGCTCACCAGTCAAGGCGCAAACTTCAACAAAGTTCGTTATCGCATGGAAGCGAACTACAACGGCACCCTGCGGTACGCCGATGTCACCTTTGACAAATGGAGTGGCGCAAACATTGCAAACATCGCAATTCCTGATTTGGCGGACGCTCGAGTCATCAAGACAAATGTGTCGAACTTGAGCATCGATTCAAATTGGCCGGGGTTCGCCAGTGTGGCCTCCGGTGTTACCACGGGATCTGGCAAGTCAGGTCGACTTGAGTTGTGGCCGTACGACTACAACACTGCAACAACCGGAATCTCGCCGGCAGGTAACGGATCGATTTATGACAATGACGACACTTCCGCTGGCTCTGCTGCTTATGGCTCGTTCCAGGTGCACAACCTCACCGATTCACAAACAGTGCTCGCATGGAACCACCATGGAATAGCCAACCCAGACATCGGCTTCGGCAACAACCTTGGTTCTACCCATACCGACTGGACGTTCATGGGTAATACAAACTTCAACCTGACAACGTGGAAGTTGCAAGTATTCGTGGGTGATCTGTACGCCGCCAATGCGTCATTCACTCCCGTGGTCAATGCCGACACCACGTTCTACGCGCAATGGACGCCCAATAATCTGACAGTCACGTACAACAGTCAAGGTGGTGGCGCTATCAACAGTGGTACCACGGTGACTGGTGGGTCTATTGCTGCATCGCCGGGAACTCCCGTTCGCGCCAACTACGACTTCAAAGGGTGGTACACGGCATCTTCTGGTGGATCTCCCATTTCATTCCCGTACACGCACAACCAAACAAGCAACTTCACGTTGTACGCGCAATGGATCACCGCACAATCTGCACTCAGTGTCACCGGTGCTCCGTCCACACTCGCGTATCAATCGTCCGTAACGTTGGGAACTTCCGGCGGTAGTGGAACCGGAGCATTGACATGGTCCACATCAACCCCAAGCGTGTGCAACGTTGGGTCGGCCACGGGCGTAGTCACGATGTCGGTATCAGTGGGTTCATGCACCGTCACTGCAACGAAGGCCGCAGATGCTGACTATTACATCTCGTCGGGCAGTGTCACCATCTCAGCCACCATGGCCTCACAAAGTGCGCTCTCCGTGGTTGGAACGTCAAGCGGCACGTATCTCGGCAGTATTTCGCTCGCCACATCGGGTGGTACCACCGGCGGCTCCGTAACATGGAGCAGTGGTGCAAGTACTGCGTGCACTGTGAACAGTTCGGGTGTTGTCAGCATTACGTCGGGCACTGGCTCGTGCAGCATTTCGGCCACCATGGCTGGCAACTCCAACTACAACTCAGTGACATCGGCCGTCTTTTCCATCTCCGTGGGTAAAGCCAGTCAGTCGACATTGACGGTTTCTTCAACGTCGGTGGTCTATGGCGCAAACCTCAGTCTCACTACAAGTGGTGGTTCTGGTGGCGGTTCCATCAGTTGGCAAGTCATCGCTGGTACGTGCACAATCTCATCGTCAACTTTGAACCCAGGCGATGCTGGTTCCACATGCCAGGTAAGAGCCACAAAAGCCACCGATGCGAATTATCTGGTGGCAAACTCCGCAACCACCTCAATCACCATTACCAAAGCATCGCAATCTGGTTTCAACATCACCAATGCAAGCTCGTTCTACGCGGGTGCAACGCTTGCACTCACAGCGAGCGGCGGACAAACATCAGGCTCCATCAGTTGGAGTGTTGCCTCTGGAACGTGTTCCATCAGCAGCAACACGTTGACCTCGACTCGCGGTGGAATCACGTGCGTGGTGGAAGCCACGCGTAGTGGAGACACCAACTATTTCTCTTCAACGGATTCGCTCACCGTTACGGTGCACAAGAACGCTCAAGTGCTTACTTTCCGTTCTTCAGCGCCATTGAACGCAACCGTGGGAAGTACCTACACCGTGTCGGTGGATAGCGATGCGTTCTTGGCTCCCACCATTTCCATCGCAAATGGTTCTACGTCCATCTGTTCAGTCACGGCAGGCATTGTGACGTTCCTTGCAGTAGGTACGTGCACCATTTCCGCCACGCAATCAGGAAGTGACGCATATTTGTCTGCGTCTTCTTCGCAAACTATTTCTGTTGCGTCGGCCCCGCCCACCACCATCGCGTCCAATGTGCAGTCTCCGCTTTCACCCACTTCCACGTTGGCGGTGACAACAGAATCCACGGTTGCTTCCGCCACGTCCGTACCTTCGCAGTCGCCACGTGTGCCCACCACAACGACACCATGGCAGGTAATTGCGACTACCACCACTACAACGCTTGTCGCTGATCCGTCGCAGCCACAGTTGCTCAATGACGGAAAGTCGCCACATCTTGCCGCAGGTGACACGTCATCGTTCGTTCGTGGCCAACGAGTAAAGGCCACCGTTCAGAATGTGAACGGAACAATGGTCATTACGCTGCCCAACAATGTGACCGTCACAATTGGTTCCTCGAATCCAACAGGCAAGAGTGTCAGTGTTGGCTCAGATGGCGTTCTGCGCATGTTCCGCAAAGATGTGGTGGACATTGCGGCATCAGGTCTTGTGCCCGGCACCACCTACACACTGTTCCTGTTCTCCACTCCTATTGAGGTGGGACGAGGCGAAGTACGTGCTGACGGAACGGTGAAAACCTCGGTGCAAATCCCCAGCGATCTGAAGTTCGGTGAACACACGGTGCAAGTGAATGGAGTTGGACCCTCGAATGAAGTGGTGACCACCCAATTAGGCATCGAAGTACTGAAGAAGAAGCGATCCACCTCGAACATGGTGCTGGTGCTTCTTGCTGCAGTCTGCCTGGCCCTGTTGAGTGGCCGTCCCATCTTTGCCAATCGTCGTGCGAAGCGAAACAACGCCTGACGGTGGTACTGCCGTCTCCGTTCACTTTCAGAAGCATCATTTTGTAAGTTCATCTTACAGAAAAATTTTCTAACTGAACTCCAACTGTGGATAACCAGCCCTAATCTTTTTCGGAGAAAAGTTCTTCGGATGTGATATCGGGGCACAGAGAGTTGGCATCGTTGCAAAAACAAATTCGGGTGGGGAACGCTTCGTTCGCTCGTATTGCCATCGCATGTGCCGTCATCTTCTCGTCGGTCGCGGTGGCTGTTTCGCGTACGGCGCACAGGGCCGACGCTCTCGTTGCGTGCAACACGGCTGCGCAAAACAGCTTCACCATGGCACCCAGCCACGGCAAGGTCTTCTACGTCGACACGGGTTCGACACCGGTGATCGATGCGGGTTATGTGGGCTACAAGTTCACTAACTCCACCGGATCCACACAAACCAATTTGTGGGTCAGTCTTTCCAACTTTGTTGGCGGAAAATTGGCTCTCGCAAACACCGAAGACCAGTACTTCCATTTGCCTGACCTTGCAGCCAATGCAACGGGCACCGCATATTTCATGTTGCGATCCACCGGCGGTACCACCACGGCACAAACGCACGACGTGAAGATGTACACAGGTCGCCCCGACCTTGCCACGTCGACGTTGAAGTACAGCTGCACCTATTCAT
>JALQYL010000046.1 GCA_023254135.1 Ilumatobacteraceae bacterium
AGTTCGAATCCGCCGGTGATGGCCACTCCATTGATGGCACCAATGAGTGGCTTGTCGAGCTTGGGGAATGGTCCGCGAACACCAGTGGAGTTCTTGCCACCGTCGGCGCCCGTGCCGCTGAGGTTTCCGGCGGTATCGCCGAGTTCCTTGAGGTCAAGACCGGCACAGAATGCAGGGTCGGTTCCGGTGAGAATGATTACGTCGACGGCGTCGTCGTTGTCGGCATTTTGCATGTAGGTGGGAAGAGTGGCCAACACCTCGGAACTGAGTGCATTGCGCTTGTCGGGGCGATTGAGGGTGATGGTGGCGATGCGGTCGCGCACTTCGTAGAGAATGACGTCGGAGCTCATTCACCCACCGTAGGCGAAGATTTCCGCAGAATTCGTACCGAATCTGAGGTGCTGGGCGCCGTATGCGAAACTTGGCGACATGAGCCTTGTGACAGTTTCCATCACCGACAAAGTCGCCACGTTGACCTTGAACAACCCCGACGAGCGCAACACGCTCACGGCACCCATGGTGGAAGAAATCACTGCCGCTATGGATGCCATTGAAGCAAACCCCGAAGTGGGTGCACTGGTGGTCACTGGTGCGGCGCCGGCATTTTGTGCAGGTGCAAATTTGGGCAACCTTGCCACCGCCACCGGTGAGAGTCTGGGTGTGATTTACGAAGGATTCTTGCGCATCGCTCGTAGTCCGTTGCCCACCATCGCTGCCGTCAATGGTGCAGCAGTAGGTGCAGGTATGAACCTTGCTCTCGGATGCGACCTTCGCATTGCGGCACGTCGTGCAAAGTTCGACACTCGCTTCCTGAAGTTGGGTATTCATCCAGGTGGTGGACACACGTGGATGTTCCGCCGCATCGCCGGTCCACAGTCGGCGTTTGCCGCTGTGGTGTTCGGTGAAGTCTTGAACGGCGAAGAAGCTGAGCGCATTGGTTTGGTGTGGAAGTGCGTCGATGACGATCAATTGTTGGTGGAAGCACAGCGTTTGGCTGCACAGGCCGCCGAAGTGCCACGTCCGCTCCTCGAGGAAGTGAAGAAGACCATCAAAGAGATGGCTGACATCGACAACCATCCTGATGCTGTGAAGCGAGAGTTGGTGCCACAGCTGTGGAGCACACAACAACCGTGGTTCCAGTCGCGTTTGGGTGCTGTCGCACAACAAATCGGCAAGAAATAACTGTTGAATAATGTTGTGAAGAAGTTTCGGTACCTCTTGGCTGCTCTTGCAGCACTGGTTCCACTTCTTGTTGCTCATAGCGGTGGTGCGGCACCACTGCCATCACCTTGGCATCTCGATCGCATCAATCAAACGTCATTGCCACTCGACGGCAATGTCTCCATGGGGAACCTCACGGGAATCGGTGTGAACATCTACGTGGTGGACACCGGAGTGCTCGCATCACATGAACAGTTCGGTGGACGCGTTTTCACCGGAATTGACATTCCCTCCAGCGACGGAAGGGCTGTTGTTTCTCCCATTGGGTCCGACTGCGACGGCCACGGAACCCACGTTGCCGGACTTGCAGCGGGATCCACGGTGGGGGTTGCCACACAGGCAACCATCATCTCTGTGCGCGTTCTTGACTGCGCAGGAGATGGAGCAGTGGCCGACGTGGTGAAGGCACTGCGATGGGTTCGCGCGCATCATCGATCGGGCACAGCCGCTGTGTTGAACCTCAGCCTCGGCGTTGACCTTGGAGATGACGGTACGTCCATAGACCATGAGTTGGAATCTCTCATCAACGAGGGAATTGTTGTGGTGGTGGCAGCCGGTAACGGTGATGCAAACGCAAACCCCTTCGATGCTTGCTCCATCGCACCAGCCAACCTCTCGCGCGCACTCACCGTGGGTGCGTCCGCCATCAACGATGCCGTGGCGTCGTACTCAAACTTTGGTCCGTGCGTGGACCTGTACGCGCCAGGCGGTGACAGCCGCCGAGCAATCACCTCGGCGTGGTTCACATCGCCCACGTCCTACGACCTGGATGCTGGCACCTCCATGGCGTCGCCATTGGTGGCGGGCTATGCAGCGTTGTTGGCACAACAGCAGCCCGGGCTGTGTGTTGATTCCATTGCCAACACCATCGTGGAGCGAAGCACCCTTGGTGCACTCACAAACATTCCTGCTTCTTCTCCCAACAGGTTGCTGAATGTCAACACGGCAATTGTTCCGCCCACCACACCAGGTATTGCATCGAATGTCATCACCACCACTGATGGAAATTCCGTGGTGGTGAGTTGGGACAAGCCATGCGATGGAGGCATTCCGCTCACGCGAACAAAGGTTTCACTGCTTCGTGCCGGCAAAGTGATCAAACGTTCGTATGTGGATGCCAACACCACTGCCGTTCGGTTCACCGGCTTGGTGAACGGCATCACGTACCAGGTGGTGGTGAAGGCAGAAAATGCTTTGGGACTTGGTATCGCTACGTCACGCATTTCAACCGTCGCGGTTCGTTCCATTCGTCGTGGACAAATCATTCGCACGTCATTGTTGGCAAAGGGTCCCGAGGATCTTTCACTGAAGTGGTCGGTGTCGTCTGCGTCCAGAAAATATTGCGCGTTGAAACAGTCGCCCACGCGATTGGTGGCGTTGCGCGCAGGAACATGTCGCATCGGATTGCGACAAATTGACGGAGAAGCTCCGGTTCTTCGTTCTCTTCGTATCACACCGTGACACCGGCCTGAACCACGCGTTCAGAATCGGGACAAATAATCCGTCGAATTGACTTCACATTGTCGAACCCGAGGAGTACCTTTCGCTCAAGGGAACCAAGCGGAGCCCACTGGGCTCCAAAAGGAGGCAGTGATGAGTCAACGTCATCGCAATCAGGACCTCGCGCCAGTACCGCGCGCCGATGTGCGGGCACATGCCCACAACGAACGGCACCGAATACACAGCGCATTGCACCTTGCGGAAGAAGCAATGCGCCACGGTCTTGAACCCATTGACCTGGAAGAGCCAGGACCCAACTGGAAGCCAGTGCACCATCACGATGCAACGCAGTCAGAGAAGGGCCGTCGGACTCCGATGAAGCATTGGAAGACGAAGGAGTGGAAGCGTCGGAAAGCTGTGCGTCGTGAACGCGCCGCTGCGTGGGGTTTGCTGGGTTAACTCAGCCACTGCGCGACGTAGTGGTCGCGTCGTTCCAACCATTCTTCAACGGTGATGCCATAGCGCACGTGGTCTTCCCACACGCCGTTGATCTCAAGGAATCGTTGTGCGACGCCCTCTTCGCGAATTCCGAGTTTCTCCACCACGCGACGTGAATTTGTGTTGCGTGGAATGATGCAGATTTCAACGCGATGCAGATGCAAGCTCTCGAATGAATACTGCATGAGCGTGACCACTGCTTCTGACATGTACGAGTGACCCGCACGAGCCTTGTCTATCCAGTAGCCGATGGTGGCTGATTGAAACGCGCCACGCACCACGTTGTTCAAGTTGATCTCGCCGGCGAAAGCGCCGTCAACGAATATTCCGAACGCATATTGCGCACCTGCATGTCGCTCGCGCTCGCGGGCGCCGCATCTGGCGGCAAAGACATCACGATTGATTTCCGGATCGGGGTGGTGAGGCAAACGTGCGGGTTCCCACTTGGTGAGCCACTCGCCGTTTCTGCGTCGCACTTCGCTCCAACCGTTGAAATCCTGAGCCACCAAAGGGCGCAACACCACGCGACGTCCGTAGAGACGTAGTCCGGCGTTGGTGGGCCGAGCAGGATGCATTGCGGTCACGCCTTCAGTCTTTCACGCTGGGCGACTCCGTCCATCAGGCTGCGGGTGGACACGATGATGGAGTCAAGCTTCAAGCGGCGCATGGTGGACACCAGAATGCAGCAGCCGGCAACGATGATGTCTGCTCGGTCGTGAGGAAGTCCAGGGTTCAGTACGCGTTCGTTGAATGTCTCGGTGGCCAATGTGCGGAATACGTCTTCAGCGGCTTCGCGCGTGAGTTCGAAGCCGTGCAATGCATCGTTGTCGAATTCATGAAGGCCAAGTTCCACCATGGCAATGGTGACAACCGTGCCTGCAACGCCGATGACGCGCGCAGGTGATGCGAGTGCGGGAATGTCGCGGCCAATTTCTTCCAGTTCATCGGAAACGGCTCCGATGAGATTGGTGAGGTCTTCGGGTGGGGCAGGGTCACGAGAGAGATGCGATGCGGTGGATGTGACGGCGCCGAACGGAATGCTGGCCGACATCTCGGCTTCCAATACTCCCACCGTGTATTCGGTGCTTCCGCCACCGATATCAATCACCAAAGTGGGGGCGAGCAGTTCAGGTAGACCCGACAATGCCCCGGCAAACGCCAGCGATGCTTCGTCTTTCTCACTGAGCACCTCCACCGTGAGTGCGGTGGCAGTACGCACCGAGTCGATGAACTGTTGTGTATTTGTTGCGCGACGACACGCCGCAGTGCCGGTAATCACGATGTGTTCCACGTTGTGCGCGCGCGCGGTTTCCACATGTGATGCGATGGTGCTCACAGTGCGTTCGATGGCGACGGAAGAGAGAAGACCAGTGGTGTGCAACTCTTCTCCCAAGCGAGTGGTTGCTTGTTCACGGAGAACGATGCCGCCTTGTGCATCAACAATCAGCAAATTGGTGGAATTGGTACCCACATCCACAACGGCAACTGAACGTGTCATATGCGCTCGGCTCTTTGTGATCCGCGCGCATCAAGTTGTTGTGCCACCCATTCGCCCACGGCATCGGAATTGCCGGCAAGCCAATTGGCCAAGTGTGCATGCAGACATTTCACTCCGCGGCGAGTGCCGCCAACTCCACCCGATGGGCGATGACCCGAGTGCGTGGACGGAATGAGTGCGTCGCGCGTAGCCATGTACGTGGAGTGAATCGTGTCGATTGCTTCCAGGCCGATGAGTGCTTCCACTTGGTCGACCGCACCGTCTGCCTCCAATTGGCTGACTGCATACACCTCGTGCGATCCCACCAGCCAGTACAGCGTGGGCATGGGCGTGCCGTCCTCGAGCAGGGGAGCATTCATGAGCACCACGGGTTCGCCCGTGCGAGAACGCACGACAATTCGGAATTCGCCTTGCGGCACGCGGCCAATTAATGCAGTGACGGTGGCGAGATCCTCATCAGACGGCGCAGCGCCGGGCAAGAGCATGTGCGAGGCGCGTGGCTATTTGACGATGAACCAAATGACGACGGCTGCAATGGCAAGGACGGGCAGTGCCATCTTTGCGATTGTGCTACCACCAACACTGAGAAGGTCCAGTGCTTCGGCCTCTGGTGCGTCAATCTTCCTCACACCCGAAGCTGCAGCCTGTGAAGCGTCTTGCGCAGACGTTGAGGTTGGCTCAGCCGATGAAGACGGGGCGGATGCCGGTTCGGCGTCCGAAACGTTGGAGCTTGCGACAGTTTCGGATGGTGAAGCCGGCAGCGAAGCCCCATCGGCAATCATCTGGTTGAGATTCTCAACGAACTGCCCAAGAAGCTTGTCGGAGATGTCGGCCATTGCACCGCGACCGAATTGCGCCACTTTGCCAGTGATTGAAAGATCAGTGGTGACCTTGACGGCGGTGGAATTTGCATCCACTGCGTTCATCTCTGCAGTAATCAATGCTGATGCATTGCCCTTGCCGCCGGTGTCACGACCCTCACCTTTGAGCACTGCCTTGTGCGCAACATGGTCTTGCTCGAGAAAGCTTGCCTGACCCTTGAACTGTGCCTGAATGGGGCCGACCTTGATCTTCACCACACCGCGGTAGGTGTCGCCTTCCACCTCTTGCAGTTGTGCGCCAGGAAGGCAAGGGGCGATGCGCTCGAGGTCGGTGAGAATGCGCCAGGCATCTGCCACGGGGACGGCAACTGTGAATTCGTGGTTCAGGTCCATTTTGAGAGGTCCTCTGTGGTGTCAATGTCTGCGGAATTGCCCTTGCAGGCTACTTCCCGAACTAGTTCGGGGTGCAGGTGCATGAGGGTTCGCGCACCGCTATCGGGGTCGCCAGGGGAAGTGAAAAACAGGGGCCATACGCTGGCGTCCAGGCGCACGGGGTTGCCCCGTTTTCCGTCGTAGGTGGCCACGGCAATTGCTGCATCGCTCTCAGCGAGACTTCTCCATGCCTCGGGTGTGATGAAGGGCTGGTCTGCCAAACCAATCACCACAGCGCCGTAGGAGTGCTCTGAGGCGTATCTGAGGGCACATTCCACCGAGCTTCGTTGTCCGCTGGCCCACTGCGGGTTGTGCACCGTAGGCACGCCCTGCAGTGCAGAGGAAAGGTCGGCTGCCCCAGTGACCACCAACATGCCATCGAGGTGGGCTGACTGCAGTGCCGACAGCGAGTGCGCCACCACCGTGGAGCCACGCAGGGGAGCCAGCAACTTGTGGCTGGGCGCAGTGAACCGAGACCCCGATCCGGCGGCAAGTAACACGCCAAGGGTGGTTGTGCGGACCTTTGTCATCCGTAATAGCCTGCCTTGAATGAGTGGCCGCGCAACACTTCGACGCATTGTTGTGTGCGCGGTAGTGGCTTCATGCCTGGTCAGCCCCATGGTGGCACGCGCTGAGACCGAGGCATCTCGAGATACAAAGTTGGCACGCATGCAGATGCCGGGGCGCCCGTTCCGCCAGCGCAATCAACTGTCTCTCGATGCGGTGCGCGCATTAACCCTCATCATGCGAACCGAAAACGTGGACGACCCGTTGTACGTTGCCGCCCGCAAAGTGGTGAGTGACAAAGTGTCCGTCATCATGAAGCTCGATGCTGCACGACTGCATGCATCGTGGACCAAAGCACCGCGTGACCATCAGATTGCAGTGCTTGCCGCCATCACGCAATTGAATGTGCGGTACGTGGAGGGCAAGGAAGACCCGTACGTGCAAATGGATTGCTCGGGTCTGCAGTGGTACTCATGGCGCATTGCCGGAGTGGACATGCCGCGCCAGGCGGTGAGTCAACTTGATCGACGCATGCGCGTGACGCGCAAGGAAGCAATCGTGGGTGACATCTCTGGTGAGGGCACACACGTGCACATGTATCTGGGTCAAGGTTTGGCATTCATCCATGCGCCGTTCAATGGCAAGCACGTGAAGTTCAAAACCATGTCACCAGAACAAGCCGCACGCGTGGTGTGGACCAACCCCAGCCACATCGCCACGTATCGCTTGTAGCGAATTAGTGAATGGGGCCGTCGCTGGCACCCAGCGAACGTGCCTCGCGTCCGGTGCGCGCGGCGATGATTTCGCCCACGATGGAGATGGCCGTTTCTTCTGGTGTGCGACCACCCAGATCGAGACCGATGGGTGAATGAATACGCGCCAAATCGCTGGCAGCGGTGATACCAACCTCGGCCAGACGTTCCAGTCGTTTTGCGTGTGTCTTACGACTACCCATGACACCGATGTATCCCGCCTTGGTGGCAAGTGCGCCCTGAATGGCCGGCACATCGAATTTGGGATCGTGCGTGAGAATGCACACCGCATCGCGTGGCCCCAGACGTGTGCCGCGTTCCTCGAACATGGGGCCGGGCCATGTGACCCGCACTTCATCGGCCATGGGGAAGCGACGCTTGGTGGCAAAGATTTCGCGAGCGTCGCACACCGTGACGTGATAGCCCAGCACCTTTGCCACACGAGCAAGTGCCGCAGTGAAATCAACGGCACCAAAGATCCACATGAGTGGTGGTGGCGAGAAGCTTTCAATGAACACTCGCACGGTCTCGGTGTCCACCAAGTCTTCGGGAGTGGATTCACCATGTGGTCCGTAATGGCGCACGATGGTGCGACCTGCTTCCAGTTCGCCCATGGCATCGCGTGTGACTACACGATCAATATCGGCGTTGCCGAGAGTGCCACCCTGTGCACCTTCTGGTGTGACCACCAATGTTGCTCCCACGTTGGGGCCCTCAATGATGGTGGCAAGCGAAACGGGCAGGTTGTCGCGAACGCGCGAAGAGAAAATTTGATACGCGGCCATGTCACCACTCCATGGGCTGAATGAAGAGATGAATGATGCCGCCACATGTGAGACCCACCGCGAACGCATCATCGTCTGAGTAGCCGAAAGTAACGACGCGCGATGGTTGCTCGCCGGCCAAGATTGCCAAAGCCTCGGTGACAACCGCGCTTTCCACGCAACCACCGCTGACCGAACCGATCACTTCACCGTCTTCGTTCACGGCCATGGCGGCACCAGCGCCGCGCGGCCCCGACCCTTCAATGTCCACGACGCGCGCGAGTGCAATGCGCTTGCCGGCGGCTTTCCAGCGGTCAATGTCGTCGAGTAGTTCACGCATGATTGATGACCTTTGTGAGGCGTTCGAGTGCGTCGAGAGAATGTCCCTCCACGAATTCATCAACATACGGCAATGCGGCGGCCATTCCACGAGCAAGCGGCGCATAGCCAGGCGTGACCTTCAATGGGTTCACCCACACGGTGCGAAATGCGATGCGTTGCAAACGGTTCATCTGTTCGGCCAGCACTGCAGGATCACCACGGTCCCATCCGTCAGAGAGGATGACCACGATGGCCCCACGAGCCATGCCGCGCACGCCCCATTCGTCATTGAACAGTCGCAGGGTTTCGCCCAAGCGTGTGCCGCCACTCCAGTCGCGCACCTCCTCACCCGTGGCACGCAACGCACGGTCGGGATCCTTCGATGACAATTGACGACTCACCCGAGTGAGGCGAGTGCCCAGTGTGAATGCTTCCACCCTTTGCCGACCTGCGACACCTGCATGCACAAAGCGAATGAGCGCTCGCGCGTAGGGCTCCATAGAACCACTGACATCGAGCAAGAAAACAATGCGACGGGAACGTTCACCGGGAGATGTGAAACGACGACGCATGGGTTCACCTGCCGCGGCAAGAGATGCGCGAACAGTGCGGCGCATGTCGGGACGTGTGCCGCGACGATTGGTGGGAACCGTACGCAACGATGCACGCGGTGGTCCGGCCACGCGCAATGTTTCCATGAACTTCTGTGCCTGACGCATCTCGTCGTCGTTGTAATCGGCGAAGTCTTTGTCCCGCAGTGTTTCCACACCAGAGAATCGAAGTGTGATGGTGGGGTCATCACTTGCCTCGGCATTTCCTTCTGCAGAACCTTCGTCGTCGTCGGTATCGAGCATGAGCGTCATTTTCGACACTTCTTCTTCTGCAGCCTCAATGGCTTCCCGATGTTCCCAAAACACTGCAAACGCGCGGTTGAACACGGCAATGTCTTCTGGTTGACGAATCAACGTGGCGCGCGCGGCCCAATACACCGCGTCCCGGTCGTCCATTCCCACCAGTGACAACGAGTTGATGAATGTGAGCACCGAATCCAGTGGTGCAGCAATGTCCAGTTGTCGAAGAACGCGGGCAAAGCCAACAGCAAGCTGTTCCGGTGTGGAGGCAACAGCGGTGGTATCAGACATGAAGATCAGTGGTGGGACAGTCCGGCGTTGAAAGCTTGTTCCACGATGGAGTTGATGCCGTGGTCAAGAACGCGGGTTTGGTCCTCGCGATATTTCAACACGGTGCCCAATGTTCGCTCAAGAACAGTTTCGTCAATTTGCGTGACGCCCAGCTTGCCGAGTGCGGTGGCCCAGTCGATTGTTTCAGCGACGCCGGGTGGTTTGTACAGGTTGATGCCACGCAGTGCCTGTACCGCGCCGGCCACTTGACGTGCCAATGCATCGCTTGCCTCCGGAACGCGCAGGCGAACAATTTCCACTTCACGTTCGAACGTGGGGTGCTCCACCCAGTGATACAGGCATCGACGCTTCAGTGCGTCATGGACATCGCGCGTGCGGTTGGAAGTGAGAATCACGATGGGAGGCGTGCTGGCGGTGAATGTTCCGACTTCGGGCACGGTGACCTGGAAATCGGACAACACTTCCAGCAAGTACGCCTCGAATTCGTCGTCGGCGCGATCGATTTCGTCAATCAGCAACACCGGACGAACACCTGCAGGCTGGTCAATGGCGCGCAGCACGGCGCGCTTCAACAGGAATTTCTCGCCGTATAGCTGGCCTTCAAGTTCTGATGTGTTGGCATTTCGCGCTTCACCCGTTGCTTCTGCGGCGCGCAAGTGCAACAGCTGACGTGAGTAGTCCCAGTCGTACACGGCTTGCGAGGCGTCGATGCCCTCGTAGCACTGCAAACGAATGAGTTCGGATCCTTGCCAGCGGGCAATGGTTTTTGCCAGTTCTGTTTTGCCCACGCCAGCTTCGCCTTCAAGGAAAAGTGGACGACCCAGCGACAGCGACAGAAATACCGCGGTCACCAATCCTTCATCCGCCAAGTACCCGTTCTGGGCCAAGCCGGCGGCGACATCGTTGGGGGAAGTGGGCTGTACGGGCACCCTGTCAGCGTAGGGGGACAGGAGCTATGAGTCCCACCCCAAACCCAGGCGGTCAAGGGTGCGCAGCCATGCGTTTCGCTTGCCCGTGCGATCTTCGGCATCAAGCGACCAGCGCGTGGCCTGAATACCCAGGAAGCGGAATGGTTCAGGTGGAAAGGGAAGTGGTTTTGATTGCACGAAATCGGTGGCGGTGGCGCGAGTACGTCGACCATCGATGAGATCGAGCATCACTTCGGCGCCGAAACGTGACGATGCAACACCCAATCCCGTGTAGCCCAATGCATACGTGACTCTGCCGCCCATGCCGCGTCCCCAGAACACGCAGAAACGACTACAGGTATCGATGACGCCTCCCCACATGTGCGAGAAACGAACGCCCTCCAATTGCGGGAAAGTTTCGAAGAAATGTTTCGACAACTTGGCCCATGATTCGGGACGTGATTCCAGTTCCTGTCGTACGCGATTGTTGAAGTAGTACATGGTGTCGTATCCACCCCACAGAATGCGATTGTCCTCGGTGAGTCGGTAATAGTGAAATTGATTCGGAATATCGCTGAGGCCCTGGCGACCCTTCCAACCAATGCTCTCCAATTGTGATGGGGTGAGTGGTTCGGTGACCATGCAGTAGTCGTACACCGGAACAATGAAATTGTTCAGTCTCTTCAACAATGGTTTGAATGCGTTGGTGGCCAGTGCCACCTTTCCGGCACGCACGCGTCCGAGAGGCGTGTTCACCAGTACACCCACGCCATCTCGTTCAATGGATGTTGCCTTGCAGTCTTCGTAAATGCGCACGCCCAAGGACTCGGCCGTTGACTTCAGGCCCCACACCAAACGTGCCGGGTCAATGAGTGCGGCAGTATCACGACGCCACAAACCGCCTACGTAGGTGGGTGAATGCACGTGCGCTTGCATTGCATCGCGGTCGAGCCATTCCACGCGTTGCCCCAACTTGCGGAGGTGCGCGTAGTCGTCCCTCAATTCATCAACGTACGAAGCGGGATGGGATGTTGATGCGACGTCGATTGCGCCTGTTCGTTCCCAGTCGCAATCGATGTTGTATTTCTTGATGGCGGCCTCGATCTCGTTGAGATTGCGAATACCTAATTCCTCAAGAATGCCCACTTCATCGGGGAAGCGGGTTTGTGCATTGGCGATGCCGTGGGTAAGTGACGAGTCAACGAAGCCTCCGTTGCGCCCACTTGCCGCCGAGCCGACTTCATGCGCATCAATGAGAACTACGTCGCGCGATGGATCGCGTTCTTTGGCAAGAATCGCT
>JALQYL010000047.1:0-8430 GCA_023254135.1 Ilumatobacteraceae bacterium
CGTTTCCACATTGTTGATGTGCCGCTTTTGTCCGTTGCCGTCGATACGCAAAAGTTCGTTCGGCTTCACCGGTGGCGCGGGAGCGTCGGAAAATTCCACACCTTCCCATGGTGTAGCGAAATGCAAACGTGCCACCGTGGTGGTCTTTTCGTTCTGCACCACCGTTGCGTGCACGGTGACCATGGTGCGGCCACGTCGAATCACATCGACATTCAGGTTCAGATCCCCGACTATGTTGCCGCTTGCGTATCCAAACGTTGCCGCACGCAATGTGGTGTTTGCGTCCACACCGAGATCCGCCAGTGTCTGCTGCGCTGCACGAACGGCAAGCGCGGCCACCACACCGCCATGGGCACCCTGCAAAGAAGACCACTGCTCTCCCACGGAGGCCGTGAATGAGCTATCGCCCACCCGCGTCACATTCATTTCAGCGTTCCAATCCATGGATGCCTTTCTAGTTCCCTTAAGAGACTAGACTGGGGACCATGAAGCGCACGCCATTGGACACCATGAACTGCTCCATTGCCCGCACCCTCGACATTGTGGGCGAATGGTGGACCCTTCTCATCGTGCGCGACGTGTTCATGGGTATTCGTCGCTTCGAGCAGATTCGCGAAGACCTGGGCATCAGCAAAAAGGTGCTCACCGATCGTCTCAACACTTTGGTGGAACGCGGCATTCTCAAGAAGGTTCCAGTGGAACGCGGCTTCGAGGAGTACCGCCTCACCAAGAAGGGCATCGCGTTGCACGATGTTCTTGTTGCCGTGCGTCAATGGGGCGACGAATGGGAAGCACCCAACGGCGCACCCATTGAATTGGTGCACGAGTGCGGCCATGTCACGCACGCCCGCTTGGTGTGTGATTGCTGTGGTGAAGAAGTCACCGCCCACAGTGTGAAGCCACAACCAGGCCCCGGCGCCAAGAAGAAGACATCTTCTCGACGTTGAGCAAGATTTCAGCAATTCTCTGACGCAGGCTCAATCGTTAGCATTGCGCCATGGCCACGAAGGACTCAGCAGCATCTTTGGAATCTCGTGCGCCAAGGAAACGAGCCGATGGTTTAAAGACCATTGAGAAAATTCTCTCTGCGGCAGAGAACGAAATGTCTGAGCACGGCCTTGCAAATTTCAATCTGGATCGCGTGATCGAAAGTTCAGGTGTGGCTCGTAGTTCTGTGTATCACCACTTTGGTGGACGCGATGCAGTGATTGCAGCAGTGGAAACTTCACGCACCATGCGCTCGCTGGAACGCGGTATGGCCGAGTTTGAAGCTGCGCTCGAACACATGGCAACGGGTGAAGAAGCTTTTCAACTCATTGAGCTGGGGATGCGTGTTTTTGGATCACCCGAAAATCGACAATTGCGCGGTCGACGTATTTCCTCACTGGCCGCCGCTCACAGTGCTTCAGCGATTCGCGAAGTTCTCTCGAAGGACCAGGAATGGGGCTCCCGTCAATTGGCTCGTCTCCTAGAGAAAGTTCGGGACCGCGGGCTGGCAGACCCCGTGGAACCACTTCTGGGACTGGCATATGCGATTCAGTCCATGTTGGTGGGACGCATCCTGGTGGATATCTCCGACGACCCGGAATTAGACAAAGAATGGGAAGATGCGGCCATTGCGACCCTGCGAATGGCTCTGAGACCCACAAAATAGAAATAAATGTATGAAACATCTACTTGTATGTTTCATCTAATTAGGGGTACGGTTGCCTCATGGCGACCACCCTGCGGAGCCCACATTTGGCGAAGCTCGTACCACGCCTTCTGGGCTGCGCCGGAGTGGGCATCCTTGCGCTCCTTGCCTCTCTCAATTGTTCGCCATCTCCCGCACTTGGGGCCCCACCGTCTGCCATCTGCATCAGTCGCACTGGCGTGGTGCTGGCCACCAACACAGCAAACAGTTGTGCAAAGACTGAGAAGAAATTCGTGCTGTCCGTTCTGGCACCGAACACACTGTGCATCACCAGGTCGAAGTCAATGAAATTTGCAATCGGTGGTGTGTGTCCAACCAGTACCTCGTCTGCCGAAACCAAAATTCAATCCGCAGGCCTCAGCATCTGTGCAAAGTCTTCAACGCGACAAGTGATGTGGAGGTCGAGTAAATCGTGCCCGAGAGGTTACGCAGCAAAGAGTCTTCGCCTGCGACCAATCGTGATTGCTTTGCCAATCACAAATAGTCCACCCACCACAACGTCTGGTGCAATCATTGCTTCAGAATCCAGCACGACATCTACGAGTGCGCCAACTTCCACTAGCGCATCTTCGAGTTCAACAACGAGCAGTTCGTCCACAACGACGTCGACTACAACGACAACAACAACGGTTCCGACTACGACGACAACTTCGACCACAACAACGACGTCGACAACCACTACAACGACAACTACGGCGCCTCCATCAACGACGACAACAACAGTTGCCCCATCATCCATCGCACTGTTCTTCTCAGGAGTACCCACCATCAACGAAGGCCAGTCAACATATTTGTGGACCTCCTACACCGGTGCCAGCGGCTCGGTCGATCACGGCGTCGGTGCAATACAAAACGCACTCGCCATCGACATCAGCCCCACAGTGACCACCACATACACACTCACCGTTTCAAACGGCGCAGGTCACACCAGCACAGCAACGGTGACTGTCACCGTGATTCCGGCTGCCGGAACATCAACAACGACAACGACAACCGTTCCCACTGAAACAACAACGACAACCACAACAACAACCGCGCCACAGCCAGCATCCATCTCCACTTTTTTGGTGGGGACACCAACAATCAATGAAGGTGACACCACATATTTGTGGGCATATTTCTCAGGCACCACAGCAACCGTCGATAACGGCGTCGGAACTGTAGGCAATTATCAAGCGGTCAACGTGAGCCCGACAGTGACTACCACATACACACTCACGGTGAGTAATGGCGCTGGTAGCACTACGACAGCGACAGTGACGCTCACGGTTCTTCCCGCAAACACCACAACGACAACCACTACGACAACCGTTCCCACTGGTACCACCACAACAGTTCCGTCTGGTAATACCGTGGCCATCACTGGTCAGCCAGCGAATGCAACACCACTGCTAGGTAGCAGTCATACCTTTTCTGTCACTGCAACGGGAAATGGCGTGCTCTCGTATCAGTGGTATCTCAACGACGTTGCGATTGTGGGTGCGCAGAGTGCAACATACGTTGCAGCCGATGAAGGCAACTACAAAGTGGTGGTCACCAATATGTACAACGGCACCACTGCTTCCGTTACTTCCAACATCGCCTCGCTAGTTGTTCGCACAGCAGTGATCACTTCACAACCAGTCGACACATACATCACAAATGGACTCTCGAAATTCTTGAACGTAGGAATCACTATTCCTGGCAACATCATTGCTACATATCAGTGGTATCGAGACGGAACAGCAATCAGTGGTGCGACAACACAAAGTTATTCAGCGAGCGTCGCAGGCAGTTACACCTTCATCGTGACTAGTACACGTGCCGGACAGACGGCAACAAAAACGAGTGACACTGCAATTGTGACAGTGGTTGCCGCGCCCTCGATTACGTCATTTGCTCCAAATACGTCGCCAATTGCGTTGGGAAGTTCAGCAACGTTTACACCCGTGTTCAGTGGAGGTACTGGAGTGATTACGCCAGGGAACATTGTTGTAACAAGTGGGCAAACAGTTTCTGTTTCACCAACTAATACCACCGTTTACCAATTGACTGTCACGAATCTCGCCGGCAGTGGCGGAAGTTTGTCGTCGAGTGTCACTGTCACTACTGGAACAATCACATTGTCTACGAACGGATCTTCGGCGAACAGATACAACGGCAGTACTTCCATCACACTCGCTGACGGTCGAGTTCTCGTATTCGGTTCGTATACAAACTTTGGATCATTGGCAACTGATACGTATGACCCTGCAACTAATCAGTTCACACGAGTCGGTGACATGAAGGAAGTACGTATTTGGGCACCGGGTGTTCGACTCAACAACGGAAAAGTACTGGTCGTCGGTGGCCAGTATTACACCGGTACCAGATGGTCGGTGCGCTCGACCGCTGAACTTTTTGACCCATCCACCAATACGTGGTCGTACACAACCGGCACCCCCGGAACGTCGCGCCAATCACATTTCGTGGTGTTGCTGCAGAACGGAAAAGTTCTGATTGGTGGAGGAATGTCAGCATCGGGAAGTGCATTAACTACAACAGAAATTTATGATCCGGCCACGGACACTTTCAGTGCAGCCGCCCCGATGGCCGATGGAATACTTGAGACCACCGCCGCACTAATGCCAAACGGGAATGTTCTCGTGGCTGGTGGATACGCAGGCAACACAACTCTCAATTCGGCGCGCATTTATAACGTGACTAACAACTCGTGGAGTGCGGTGACGTCCACCATGAACCATGCCCGCCGAAATGCCAAATCGGTCGTCCTTAGCGACGGACGTGTTCTCATTGCGGGTGGATGGTCCGGGCCTGCGGGGTTGGCACACATTGAAATCTTCGACCCATCAACCAACACGTTCGCACCCGACAGTTCCCTCTCACATTTCCTTCAAGGTCGGGGTGGACTGACTCTTCACGTTCTCCAAGATGGACGCGTGGCTCTCATCGGCGGTAGCGACGGCTATGGAAATTCGCAATCAGAAATCGCGATGTACAACCCCGCCACCAACGTGATGCAGGCGGAGGCGACCCACATGTATTACGAGAGGTATCAACACTCTTCCGCCATGCTGAACGATGGTCGCATCTTTATCATGGGCGAAAGTGGGAATTGGGCCGCCGATATCTTCACCCCATAAAATAGAAAACGACCCGGCCGAAGCCGGGTCGCGTGGCGGAAGAGGTGGGATTTGAACCCACGGTGGCTTTGACACCACAACGGTTTTCGAGACCGTCCTATTCGGCCGCTCTAGCACCCTTCCGTCAATAAACGCTATCGGCGCTATGAACGCTTTGAGGCGAAGAATTCCTTGAGGAGTGCAGCGGATTCATCGGCCAAGACGCCGTGTTCCACGGGTGGGTTATGGCCGAGGCGAGGATCGCTCATTACGTTGTACAACGTTGCCGTCGCGCCAGCCTCGAAGTTGGCGGCGCCGTACACAAGGCGACCAATGCGAGCCGACTGAGTTGCACCTGCGCACATCACACATGGTTCAAGTGTGACGACCAATGTGCATTCGCTGAGGCGCCAACTGTTGAGCTTGCGGCTGGCATCTTGCAACGCGAGTACTTCAGCGTGCGCAGTCGGGTCATTGCTCGCTTCGCGTTCGTTGTGACGTTGCGCAATGATTTCGCCGTTGTGCAGAACAACTGCTCCAACAGGTACATCACCCTTGGCTGCTGCGAGTGCTGCTTCTTGCAATGCAATACGCATTGCCTCTTCGTGTGTCATTACTTGACGAGTTCGTAACCGGCTTCAACAACCGCTGCTTCAACGTCGGCAGCCGAAATGTCGGAGTCGCTGGTGATAACAACCGCGCCGCTCTCGAGAGTGATGTCTACGTTGGTGACGCCCGCGATGGTGTTGAGTTCTTCAGTGACGTGCTTGACGCAGTTTCCGCAGGTCATGCCCTTGACGGTGAATGTGCTGGTGCTCATACGCCCAATGTACTGAGGCGGAGCCCACGCCACAGGGGCGAGAATGTGGCGGAAGAGGTGGGATTCGAACCCACGGAAGCTTTCACTTCACACGCTTTCCAAGCGTGCCGATTCGGCCGCTCTCGCACTCTTCCTTGCGGGTTCATTGCTGAAACCACAGGTCGGTCAGGCTATCTGCCTTGTACGCTGATAACCCTCAGCAACTGCGGGCGTGCCCGTGGGCGGTGAGGTGGCGGTCGGGTCCTGTGCGACGATCGCCCGTAAACCAGGTCAGGTCCTGACGGAAGCAGCCTCCACACGGGAACGATTGTGCGCCGCAGGTCGCCTGGCCGTCACTTCACTGCTCATGGGCGAAACGCCCCATGAGAGCGTGGGGGAAGTCGGCTAACGACCCACCATCGCGCGTTCGGCGCGTTCCACCAGGTCGGTCATCTCTAATTTCTTGGCGATTGCTGCAAGGTCCTTTGATGGTCCGCGCCATTCCCAATCGTCGACGGTTCCGATCTTCACGTCGTCGTCAACATTGGTCACCACGGTGGCAACCACTTTGAAGAGTCTTGCGAGTTCTTTGTTGTCACGGAATGTTGCAGCGAGCTTTGCAGCGCCGCGCACAGTGACGCCATCAGTGGCCCACTGTGATTCATCCTCTGGAATGTTTTCAATGTTCTTGTACACAGCGAGAACATTGGACGCACTCTTTGCACCCCAGCCGGCGAGACCAGGGAAACCATCGGCGGTGTCGCCTACTAGTGCAAGCCAGTCGGCGATGCTGGCAGGGCCGACACCGAATTTTTCAATCACTGCTTGTTCGTTGATAATGAGATCATTGCGACGGTCGTATTGCACAATGCGATTACCGCTCACCATCTGGCCAAGGTCTTTGTCGGGCGTGAGCATTTGCACTTGATCAACACGGGCGTCTTCACCGGCGATACGAGCAGCGGCGGCAAGTCCATCGTCTGCCTCGTATTTCACCATCTCCCACACCGGAACACCGAGGGCACGCAATGCATCTTCCATGACTGGCAATTGTTCAAGAATGGCTTCTTCCATTCCCTCACTGGTTTTGTATCCGTCATAGAGATCATTGCGGAAACTTTCAATCACGTGATCGACTGACACGGCTACGTGTGTTGCGCCACCGGCAAGTAGTTGCAGGGTGGAAGTGACCACACCACGTGTTGCAGCAAGTGGCGGGGGCGTGCTGTGGCGCACGGCCTGGCCAAAGTGCTGGCGATACAACTCGTAGGTGCCGTCAATGAGGTGAACAATCATCCCCGTCAGTATCCCACTTGGTACTGCCCTTCCCTCTCGACGTTGTGTTGTGTTGGGAAGGTGGATATAGTTGTGAGCGCAACTACTTAGGAGATGCCACCATGCCTGCAGTAACAGCCGACACCCTCACACTTCCCCGCATCGCAGCCCCCAACCTTGCCGAAGTACGCGACCGCCCGGTGCTCGCGCTCACGCAGGCTCCGCAGGGTTTCGAGGGTGAGGGCTTCCCCGTGAAGCGCGCATTCGCAGGAATTTCCAAGCACGCACTCGACCCATTCATCATGATGGACCAAATGGGCTCGGTGGATTACCCGCCCTACGAAGCTCGTGGCACCGACTGGCATCCCCACCGCGGTTTCGAAACCGTCACCTACATCATGGATGGCACGTTCATTCACCAGGACTCACACGGTGGTGGCGGTGTCATCTCCGATGGTGCAACACAGTGGATGACAGCTGGTGGCGGAATTCTTCACATTGAAACTCCACCCGAGAGCTTGGTGATTTCGGGAGGCCTCTTCCATGGTCTGCAGATATGGGTGAACCTTCCCGCAAAAGACAAGATGATTGCTCCTGCGTATCAAAACCTCGAACCCGACATGGTGAAACTCATCACCACGCCCGATGCCGGAGCATTGATTCGCATCATTGCCGGCGAAATTGATGGCGTGAAAGGCCCCGGCTCCACACACACGCCCATCACTCTGGCGCACGTCACCATCAGCGCGGGATCTCGCATGGTGTTGCCATGGAACCCAACCTTCAATGCGCTGGCCCACGGTTTGCGTGGCTCTGGTTTTGTCGGCACCGAACACGCAGCGTTCGGCGTGGGAAATACAGCAGTGTTCGGCCCTGGCGACACCATCACGTTTGAAGCCTCACCCAACGAACCACTTGATGTGATGTTGTTGGGTGGGAAACCCATTGGTGAACCCGTCGAGCAATATGGTCCGTTCGTGATGAACACACGCGCTGAATTGCAGCAAGCATTCGACGATTACCAAAAAGGTCGTTTGGGCACCGTGCCCGCTAACGGCATCCAACCGTTCCGCGGTCGCTAAAGAATTGGTGAGATTCAGCTCACCTGTGTGAGGCCGCCGTCAACAACGAGCACGTGACCGTTCACGTATTTGTTACGTACGAGAGCAAGTACTGCTTCGGCGCAATCATCGGCAGTCGCCGAGCGCTTGATGGGATTGATGGCCGCAATGCCGGCGTGCTGGCTTGCCCAGTCTTTGGTCCATGGTGTTTCCACCAAACCAGGAGCAACCGCATTCACACGCACGGGACCCTGACTCTTGGCAAGAAGATGAGTCATCTGATTCAACGCGGCCTTGGTCATGGAATACGCAATGGAAGAACCCATGGGGCGCACACCTGCAACTGATGTGATGTTGATGACATTGCCATCCTCTGACTTGTGCAGGTGAGGCATGGCCATCTTGGTGAGATACCAAGTGCCGAACACATTGTCTACGTTATTTATCAAAAAATGAGGCCACACATCAGTGATGCCCTGGATTTGCATATTACATTATGGG
>JALQYL010000047.1:8440-11120 GCA_023254135.1 Ilumatobacteraceae bacterium
CACCTGGAACGTCTTCTCGAAGATTTCATCGGTGAGCGCATCGAGGTTGCCATGTGGCACCAACGATGTCCATCCTGCGTTATTCACCAGAATGTCGAGCTTGCCGTACTTGGCAATGGTGGCATCGATCAGTTTCTGACATTGCGCCTTGTCGCTGATGTCCGCCTGCACGTACAACGGATCATTGGGAAGCGACGCAGCAAGCTTCTCACCCGCCTCTACGGAACTCGCGGAGTTCACCACCACGTGTGCGCCCAGTTCGGCCAATCGTTGCGCAGTGCGTTCTCCGATGCCGCTTGACGAACCGGTGACGATTGCAACGAGGCCTGAAAGTTCCGCCATGATGATCTCCCTTTGTGAGTGTGAGGTCATCGTAGAACGGCGATGAGTGCTCCGACGACCAGGAAAGGTCCGAATGCAAATCGTGTGGAGCGGCTTGCTTTTCTCGAGATGAGGAGAAGGACCGCAAACAGACCGCCAGTAATGAACGCGGCAAGTAGCGCCACGGCAACTGCTTCGTACGAGACCCAGCCGGTGTACAGGCCCAACAAGCCTGAAAGAGCAACGTCTCCACCACCGATACCACCGCGTGCCAGTACCTCCAGCACACGCATGAACATCCACATGGCGACCGCACCAACGAACATTCTGAGCACGGAGCCTGAACCGTCGAAGAAAGCACAGAGAATCAACAGTGGTACTACCAATGCGGTAGTTCGGTACACAATGCGGCGAGGCAATACATGCGTATCGATGTCGATGAGGGAGAGCCACATGCCGGCGCCCACCAACACACCAAATGTGAGCGCAGTGAGGTCGTGACCGAATCGATGAGCAACGAGTGTGTAGAGCCCTGCACACACCGCAATGACCAATGGAGTACTCGCCGACGAATCGGTGAAGTGCGACTCTCCGAACGTTTCACCACTCAATCGATAACGAGCAATATCAACACGCGCACGAGTGATGGCTTTGAATCCGCTGGCCACTCCAAGAAGTGCAAACACCAATTCACGCATGTGAGGTGTCTAACCGAAATATAGGACGGTGTCTAAGCACCGTGCGCAAATGAGGCGATGCTCCGTGCGGTTTCGCGGCTGATGTCGGGACACATGACGGGAACCATTTCGGTGCCGTGAATGGTGCCCATCACCTGACGACATGTTGCCGACACTCCGTTGTTGAGAAGCAAGCGATAAAACTCGATGCCCTCGTCGCGCAATGGGTCACATTCGTTCACGCTGATCATGGTGGGCACAAGACCTGCAACATCTTCTGCCGTTGCAAAGCTGGGCCATGCCAAAGGATTGCGAGCTTCGAAATGTTCGATGCCATATGAATGTGCGCCGCGGTTGTGATGAAGGTCAAGGAAGATGGCGTTGTTCTCAATGGTGGAGGGCAAATGAGGCTGTGGCCATTGACCAGCGATGTAGGGGCACAGTGCGTACAGACCGCTGATCAAACCCATGTCGCCGTCTTGCTTCAGCTTGAGTCCGGTGGCGAGGGTGAGGTTGCCGCCACCACTTTCACCAGCGACAACGATGCGCGATGCATCGATGCCAAACTTCTTGGCGTTCTCCGATGTCCACTTGAGGCCAGAGACACAGTCGTTCAAGCCTGCGGGGAACGGAGCCACCTCGGGAACTGAAGACGGCACGATGGAGTTGCGGAAGTCGACCATGACAACAACAACACCCATATTGGCGATCATGCGACCCCACGCCTGGTAGTTGCCGTCGTAACACGATGACGATTGCATGCCACCGCCGTGGATGTAATACACACAGGGCAGGTTGGTGGCACCAGTCGGCTGCATGACCTGCACATTGATGGTGTTGCCGTCGGGCTGCGATGTGACCTGATGATTCGTGATGGTCAAGCCGCTCGAAGGCGCGATTTCCTCATTGTCAACGATCTTCAGAAACTCTCGTGTTGCTTGATATTGAGCAACCGCATCCGGATGAGATGCTTCGTCGAGCAACTGCTGACGGTCGCGTGCATCGGCAATGCCGGTGGGAAAGTTCATGACACCGAACAGCGCACGAATGCGAGGGTCGATGCGCTCGTCAGTCGCGATGCGGTTCGTGGCCATGAGTTACTCCTGTACGAGTTCGATGAGCGTGCCGAAGCTGCCCTTGGGATGAATGAACGCAACGGTTGTGCCGCGGCTACCGGGGCGAGGCGCCTTGTCGATGGGTGTTGCGCCTGCAGCGATCATCGCTGCGAGTGCCTCACCACAATCGTTCACGCGGTAACCAATGTGGTGCAAACCTTCACCGCGCTTCTCAATTGCTTTCGCAACTGGAGAATCGGGGTTTGTTGGTGTGAGCAACTGCACGTAGCTTTCGGCCACTTTCAGCAACGCCTCTTCCACGCCATCGCTCTCCACCACTTCGCGGTGATCAACGGTGGCACCGAATGCCTTTTGGTAATACTCAATGGCGGCTTCAAGGTCGCGAACTGCGATTGCTACGTGGTCAATCTCTGTGAGAAGCATGGTGTTGTCCTTGTCTCTATTGTCGAATTAACGACGGAACCAGTTGAGCTTGCTTGCAACCTTGGCGCGCAATTCTTGGTCGTCAACGCCGAGGCCTTCTTCAGGTGCAAGGCACAGAATGCCTAGCTTTCCTTCGTGAAGATTGGCGTGTACCTGGTACGAAGCCTCACCCACATCTTCAAG
>JALQYL010000048.1 GCA_023254135.1 Ilumatobacteraceae bacterium
ATTGCGCATTGCTGCCATCACTGTGCAAACAGCTGCTTGTTCGCAAGTGTCATCTGGATGTTCCACCACCGGCATTTCTGCTTGGGATGGTTGGAGCCAACTTCGCCGATACCTCGATGCGCAACCCACCACCAAAGGTTTCAAAGTAGGTGCCCCCATGGATATTCGTTGGGGCTGGGCAAATGGTTTTGTGATTCCTCCAGAGACAACCACCACGACCACCACCACGACCACTGTTGCTCCGACCACTACGTTGGCGCCAACCACCACGTTGGCCCCAACAAGCACACTGTCTCCGCCCACTACTTAGCGGTGTCGGGGTGTCGGTGCCACTACTTGCCGATAACCTGACGTTTCCGATAATTCGGGCGTTTAGCTCAGTTGGCTAGAGCATCTCCCTTACAAGGAGAGGGTCGGGGGTTCGAGTCCCTCAACGCCCACTATTTTGAATTCCGAGCGGCGCACCAATTAAGAGGTCAATCCCGTTCAGTTCTAGGGTCCGTGGAAATCCACCACTTTTGTGTGACATTCGTTACATTCACAACTGGGCGGGGGCTTAACTCGAAAGAGGTATCCCTATGTACACACTTGGATCACTTATCGTGATGGCAATTCTGCTGGGCGCAGTTATGCCAGTCTTTGATTCACTCACCCGCACCCTCAAGCTGGACAAAGTCCTTGCTGCTCTTCCTGTTATCGGCGCTCATGTCACCTTGGCAGTCAGCATCCTGCTCGTTTGGGCCTTGAACGTTCACATTGTGACCGGATGGGTGGGCGACATGCGCAGTTCGTGGATGACCATCTGTGTTGATGGCTGCATTGTCTATGGCATGGTTCCTGTGAAGGATGCCATCGTCACATTCATCAGTCGCGGACTCACAGGATTGCGCGCCGCCTAACTCGGCGTTCGCACATCAATTTCAATAGAGGGGTCGCTGCTTCGGCAGCGGCCCCTTTTGAATTTGTCGTTTCCTTCTAACGGACGCTGTACACGTCGTAGGTCACTGAGCCAGCAGCAGGTGCGCCGATGGCAATTGCTTGGATGCCATTGAGCCATGCGTAGCGTTCATCGCCAGTCTCGAAAAGTGGTGCCGTAATGATGCGGGGACTCCCTTCGTGTGGAGCCATGATTCCTTGATAGTGGGTATGCACAGTGGCGCCGTCGTTGGTGGTGATCATGAGGCGAACATCAAGTTGGGCAGTGCCATCTGTGCGCATGGTGAGCCAGTCAGCGCCAAGGTGCGCAATAGTTCCGTTCAACCGTGGGCCTTCAACGGTGCCGCCATTGATACCCACCACTACTCGTGTGCCGTGTGGTCCTGATGGCACAACGATGGGTGCGTCGAGTGTCGCGTGAATTCGGCAAAGGAATTCAACGGGAAGAGATGTGATGTCGCTCATGTCGGCTCACACTAATAGCGAACCGACATGAGAAAAGACATGAGGTGAGTTAGGCGAGCAATCCCTTGCGTCGGCGTCGAGCGGGGAGCACAAGCGCAGCCATGATCGCAGCGACGAGCGGAGTCACAATGAGCACTTTGCCCACAGTGCCGACTCCACCTTGCTTTCCGAAAACAATGCCCACCGCAAAGACGGACTTGTCTCGTGCTGAGTTCACTCCGCTCAGCACAATGCGGTGATGACCGCTAGATACACCCGCTGGAAGTGGGAATGAAGCAGAGATTGTTCCGTCGGTGCCTACCTTGGCCACGCCCAATCGGGTCGGAGTGGAGAACAGCCACACTTCCACTTCGGACTCGGGTCCAAAACCTTCGGCGTCGAGCGCAATGGAATCCCCGTCGTTGAGGTGAATGTTTCCGTCTGCGTCAAGTGGAGCAATGGAGCCGTCTGCGGTACGTCCCGACACGGTTGCTGTCATTTCGCCCGCGCTGACGACTAGTTGATCGTTGCTGCGCGTGATGGTGGCATCTATTGCTTCACCACCAACCGTGAGTGACGCTTCTCCTGGATCAACTTTCGGTGCATTGGGAAGAGTGGTTGTTGTTGTCGATGAAGTAGACGTTGTGGTGGTGGCAGTTGCACTGCGCACGACCGGTGTCGTTGTATTGGTGGTTGCAGCGATGGAGCTAGTTGTCGGCGCGATGGTGGCCACTGCTGCTTGACCAATTGGTGCAGCCGTCGTAGTAGTGGGAGGCACCGTCGATGACGTTGACGTTGTGGCGACAACATTCGAAGTACCCGTGGCCGTTGCGCTTGCGGTTCGGTATCCAGAGCGTGATGTAGTGACAGTGACGGTTGCTGAAACAGCTGAACCCAAACCAGTCACTGTGACATTTCCGGATGAGTGACTGACGGTGCCGTTAGTTGTAGTGACGGCAATGTTGTACGACCCCAATGATCCGAAGTTCGAAATGGTGAACGTGAATCCGCCGTCGGCGGAAGAAGTAGAGCTCAATACAGGAGCAGTACCCAATGGAAGATCAGTTACTTTCGCAGTAGCTGTGGAAATTTCTGCGTTGGTGCCGTTCGCATTTGTTGCCGACACTTCAAACTTGATGTACATGTCTACGTCATCAGAGGTGAGTGTGTAGTTCAATCCGCTTGCACCTGGAATGTTTGTGTACGTTCCAGCGGCCGAAGATGCTCGCTTCCATTGATATGAGTAGCCGCTTGGTGATTGTGACCATGTACCAATGGATGCACTCAATGTTTGTGTGCGTTGTGCGGTACCGCTAATTGTTGGAACTGCTGTAGCAAAGGGGGGAATGGGGTCTCCTGGCCACGCGAGGATGACAACGCCAGAACCACCTGCTCCGCCGTAGCAACTCCAGCCCACAGCGCCGCCGCCACCACCGCCGCCGCCGGTGTTGGCTGCAGCCGAACGACTGGCAGACGCACCACCGCCTGCGCCAGGTGTTCCACTCCATGTTTGAGTTTGTGAGTTGTCGCACGTGCCGCCACCTGCGCCGCCTCCGCCGTAGTACTGGGTGGTTCCGGTGATGTTGTTACCAACACCTGCTCCGCCATTTCCTCCCAGTCGATACGCACCGTTGGTGCCCGACGCGCCACTTGCGCCGCCTCCGCCACCGCCGGTTGAATCGCACCCGAGTTCAATGCCGTTACCGCCGTTGGCGCCAGAAGTACCCGAACCACCGGCTGAGCCATAGCCGCCGCCACCACCGCCGGAATATCCGGGCTGTCCCGCATTGGCTGACGGGGTAGAGCCACGAGTTCCGCCGCCACCGCCGCCTGCTGCAGTGAGTGCACCAAATGATGAAGTTCCGCCTTGACCACCTGCCGCATTTCGCTGAGCAGACGTTGCACTGCCTGGTGCGGCTCCTGCTGCGCCGACGACAACGTTTTCCGTTGATCCGGGTGTGACAGCCAATGTGGCGTTGTGGGTGACCGCGCCGCCACCACCACCGCCACCACCGGAACCGCCACCGCCACCACCGCCAACGACAAGTGTTCGAACAGTTGTCATTCCCGAGGGGACTGAGAACGTATTTGACCCAGAAGTAAAAGTGAGCACACAGTTTGCGTCGACACGGGTAAGGGTTGCCGTGCTGGCATCGCCCACTGTTGCGGAACAGCCAGGGGCCGTAACAGCTGCGGCTTGTGCAGGTTCGATTCCGAATAAGGCAACTGCGGCAAGTGCAACAGAGGAGGCAGTGGCAAAACGTCGAATTTTGTGAGTGCGCATGGCCCCACTATACGGGAACAGTCACGGGCTGTACCGAATTGACCGGTCGTACACTACGGAGCAGTCGGCGACTGTGATAATTTTTGTAGGAATTTCATTGGAGGAATTGATGAATCAGGTACTTGTTCGTCGTTTGGCTCGAGTTGGCCTTGTTGTCGGAATGTCGGCATCTTTGTTTGCTAGTTGCGGCGGGGGGTCATCATCCTCGGCCACCACTGTGAAGCGCGTGAAGAATGGTGCACTCACCACCACCACAGTGGAAGGGGACGGCACGGGCGTCACCGACACCACATTGCCTGGCTCCACCGATTCAACACAGGCTCCTTCTGATTCTGTGGCCACCACGCAGGCTCCTGCGGCAGGAAATCAGACGGTTCTCACATCGTCCGCCGGTGCTTCGGGTGATTCCTTTGGTGGGGCAGTTGTTGTCTCCGCCGACGGTTCAACGTTGGCAGTCGGTGCCTTGAATAGCAACGGTGACCAAGGTTCGGTCACCGTGTTTGGACGCTCCGGTGGCAAGTGGGTGCAACAAGAAGTTCTCACTGATGCAAATGGCGGAGCCAAGGATTGGTTCGGATACTCCATGGCGATCTCCAAGGATGGCAACACATTGGCCATCGGTGCCGTGTATGCAGATGTTTCAGGCAGGGCGGACCAGGGAAATGTTCTCGTGTTTGCGCGTTCGGGCGGTGCGTGGACATTGCAGAAGACACTTGTTGGCGAAGCTGGTGCAGCTGGTGACGTATTTGGTGTCGCCGTTGCAATTTCAGATGATGGCAACACATTGGCCATTGGTGCAGCAGGTGATGATGTTGGGTCGGTTGCAGACAAGGGCTCAGCAACGGTTTTCGTCCGCAAGGGCAATGACTGGTCTTTGCAAAGTGTTCTCACCGACAACAACGGAGCGGCCAAGGCGAACTTTGGATCATCCGTTTCGTTGTCATCAGACGGCAACACCCTTGCTGTGGGCGGACCGAACGCGGGCAAGGGTTCCGTGGTGGTCTTCTCCCGCACCAATGGCACCTGGTCATAAGTGGTAGGTAGACACATGAAAACCACATATC
The DNA here is from genome assembly GCA_023254135.1 of Ilumatobacteraceae bacterium. Lineage (GTDB taxonomy): Bacteria > Actinomycetota > Acidimicrobiia > Acidimicrobiales > Ilumatobacteraceae > UBA2093. The sequence goes on from JALQYL010000048.1 coordinate 4,729, forward strand.
GAATTGGCGTTTTCGCCATCGGAGCTCTTCTGATGGCTTCGTGTGGTGGCGGGTCTTCATCCGGGTCATCGGCGAAGCTCACCAATACAGACGTTTCTGCCGGCCTCAATGTGAATCCGCACGGATTTGCGTTTGCGAACTTCACTGCAGCTTCTTCTCCAGAAGAGTTCAATGCAGATGACGTGGTGAAAATGTTCGGTCTCTCAAAGGACGTGTGTGTTGGCGGTACAACTCCGTGCACACTCACTCCCGAGGCCGCAGCATTTGCGCGTATGGTCAACGAGTCCCGCGCATCTGGCCATTGCGAAGGTTTCGCAGTGACGGCGGAAGAGCGTTTCTCGGCTGCTGCTGAACCAAGCACTGTCACATTGAAGAATGAGGGCCAGATCACACATGGTCTCATGCGTACGTTTGCCACACAGTTCCTCAAGGAAGTGGTGGCTGACACAGAGCAATGGGCTGGCAAGTCGCTGAAGGAGAAGGTTGCAGCACTGCAAGAATCTTTTGCGAAGAAAGAAGTGGGCTACTCATTGGGTGTCTACTCATCTCATGGCGGACACGCAATTTTGCCCTACGCACTTGAATGGGTGAACAAGGACGTCGTCAAGATCAAGATCTATGACTCAAACTGGCCCGGAAAGGACCGTTACGTCACTGTTGACCTCAAGGCCGACAAGTGGACATTTGCGTATTCCGGTCAGGACCCAGCAAACGACCCCGAAGCATGGACAGGTGGCGCCGCTGACATGGACATGACGTCGATGGCCGCACGAACCACAGGTACATGCCCATTCTGTTCCGACAAGAGTGGCGTGGAAAAGACCATCCTTGTCGTTCGTTCTGCCGATGACAATTGGTCAGTGAAAACGAAGAACGGCGTTTTGTCTCCTGGCAAGAATGCTCCGAAGGGATCGGGAATGTCCGTTCGTCCGGCACGTTCTGCTGCAAGCGGCAGCGGAGTCACCTCTTACATGGTCACGGTGCCGAGCACGGAGAAGTTGAGCTTTACTTTGCCGAGCACCACTCGCGTCACGGGATTCACTTCCACTGCTGCGGTACAGATTGACACCGACGGATCAACCGATGGCACGGTGGACATCACCGATACCAGCATTTCGTCAAGTGACCCCAATGCAGTGCTCACTCTCGCCGACGGAAATCTTGTTGCTTCATCGAACGGTGTTGATAACAGCATTACCACCAACGGAGATGCTCTTGCGGTAGAGCTCACCACTGACAGTGGCAAGGCAGTGAGCCTTGATGTCAACAGTGAAACACCAGCTGTTGAAGTGCGCACCGGCGAGTCTGCTGGTGGTTCTGACTACCAGGTGTTGGCGCAAACCGGCGACAACACCATTGAACAAAAGAGTGTTGACGCCAGCGGTAAGGAGACCACCAAGACCATCGAAGGTCAGCTCGACAACACCACCTCGAATCAGGCATTGCCCGACGCGATTGGCTCGCCCAAGGAAAAGCCAGGATTCATTCCTGCTGCAGAACGCGCGTTCACCGGTGCTCCGGCAGCGGAAGGTTCTGCTGGAACATCAACGAATGGCGCAACTGGTTCTGCCGTAGCACCAGCGTTGCGTCCCACCGCAACGGTTCCGAAATAGCTCAACGGTCAATGTAAAAAAGCCCCGGTTCCGTGTGGAACCGGGGCTTTTTTGATGTCTTAGAGTTGCAAGCTCTTGATCTCGAGGAATTCCTCGAAACCGTATTCGCCCAATTCGCGGCCGATACCTGATTGCTTGTACCCACCGAATGGAGCATTGGGGTTGAACGCTCCACCGTTCACTGTTACCTGTCCGGTGCGAATACGACGTGCGATGGCAACGCCGGTTTCCTTGTCGGCAGCGAACACTGCGCCAGCCAATCCGTATGGAGAGTCGTTTGCAATATCTACTGCATTGTCGATGCCGTCGTACGGAATGATGGAGAGCACTGGACCGAAGATTTCTTCCTGAGCAATGGTCATGTTGTTCGTGACTTCGGAGAAGACGGTGGGCTTCACGTAGTAACCCTTTTCCAGTCCCTCTGGTGCTCCCAGTCCGCCAGCGATGAGTTTGGCGCCTTCTTCGATGCCCTTGTTGATGTATCCGATCACGCGATCACGTTGTGCGGCTGATGCGAGCGGACCAACATTTGTTCCTTCCGCAAATGGGTCACCCACCTTGATGCCGTTGGCGACTGCAGCTGCGAGTCCTTCGGCCTCTGCGAGACGTGAACGGGGCACCAACATTCGGCTGAGAAGGGAACAAGTCTGACCGCTATTCAAGAAAGCCTGACCGGTGCCACCCATGACTGCTTTCGCGAAGGTCTCTGCGTCGAGGTCCTCACAGATGATGTTTGCGCTCTTGCCACCCAGTTCCAAGGCCACCTTCTTAACGGTGTCTGCGCTGGTCTTCATCACCATCTTGCCGGCACGTGTGGAGCCAGTGAACGACACCATGTCAATGTCTGGGCTGGCAGAGATTGCCTCGCCAACAATGGGGCCGGTGCCGGTGACCAGGTTGAACACGCCTGCTGGCAAGCCAACCTCGTGAATGATCTCGGCCAGCATGAATGCATCAACGGGGGCGACCTCTGATGGCTTCAAGACCACGGTGCAACCTGCGGCCATTGCGAAAGCAACCTTGGCAGCAATTTGGTGCAGTGGGTAATTCCACGGAGTGATGCAACCCACAACGCCAATGGGTTCGCGTACAACGAGTGACGAGCCGACTTCCTTCTCGAAGGCAAATGACTCAGCAAGCGCCGCGGCTTGGGTGAACGAGTTGATGGGGATACCCACCTGGATGATGTTGGACAAGGGCTTCGACATGCCGGTCTCGCGAGAGATGGCAGAAGCAATTTCGTCCATGCGCGCACCCAAAGCTGCGCCAATGGCGCTGAGGTACTTGGCGCGGTCGGCCTTTGGCAACGTGCTCCATGATGCAAAAGCAGCCTTGGCGGCAGCGGCCGCCTTGTTGACATCGCCCGCAGTGCCGTCAGGGATGGTGGCCATCACTTCTTCATTTGTGGAGTCGAACACCGAAATGGAGCCCTTGCCCTCGGAAGCCACCCACTGGCCATTGATGTACATCTTGTCGTAGTTCGTCATTGCGATCTCCGTTTCAGGGCAGTCAGAGGTAACTGCTGCCTCCACGCTAGGGCAGGCGCGAGTCAATCCCCAATGTTCTGGTGGGTATCAATGAGGGGTTATTGTGAGTTTTGGAACTGGGGGGTTTCATGAAAACGTTCACGCACTTTGTCAGGGTGACTGCTGTCATCGCGTCACTAGGGCTTGGTGGCTGTGCCGCAGACGAGATGAATCTCGGAGTACCACAGTCGGGGGACAGCACCGAGGAAAAAGTGTCCAACAAGATTGTGGGTTCGGTACAGGAATGGTCGGTTACCACTAGCGCGCACTCTGCTTTAGAAGGTGACGTGATGTTCGCAATGGCTAACTACGGCACCATGGCCCATGAGTTCCTTGTGGTGAAGACAGATTTCGAACCAGGGAAGATTCCACTGGGTGACAACGATCGCTTCGATGAAGATGCAAAAGGTCTCGAAGTGATTGATGAGATTCCTGAGTGGGAACCAAACACGGCCGGCGTTCTGAAACTGAACTTGAAGCCCGGTGCGTACCAACTTCTGTGCAACATTGCGGGCCACTACAAGAACGGCATGTACAAAGCGTTCACGGTACTCGAGTCCGACAAACCCGTGGTGATGGGTACTCTCCCTGAACCCATGGACACGGCCAAGAGTGAAGCTCCGTCCAACGACATCACAGGTTCCGTTGGTGAATGGCGCGTCACGGTTGATGCGCATGAGTCAAAAGTGGGTGAGGTGAGTTTCACCATGACCAATGAGGGCACCATTGCCCATGAGTTCCTTGTGGTCAAGACCGATTTCGAACCCGGCAAGATTCCTCTCGGAGACAACAACCGTTTCGACGAGAAGTTGGCTGGTCTTGAGGTGGTCGATGAGATTCCTGAGTGGGAACCTGGCAAGACCGGAACGCTGAAACTGAAACTAGATCCGGGCAAATACCAACTGTTGTGCAATATTGCGGGTCACTACAAGAACGGCATGTACACGCCACTCATTGTGACGGAGTAATTGCTCTCTACGCGAACTGAAATCCGCGGTAATCGTTGGAAATTACCTCGTTGCACTTCTCTACATAACCGGGGAAACCAATGAGTGGCATGAACACGCGCGGCTTACCCGGAACGTTCGCGCCCAAATACCAACTGTTGCACGATGGATACAACGTGCGATCGGCAACTGCGTTCACGTAGTGCACCCATTGAGATTGCGATTCACTCGTGGTCTCGATTGTGGTGCGGGACTGCTTGTCCATATCAACGATGCAGTCCGTGATGAACTCCACGTGTTGCTCTATGGACATGATCATGTTGGTGAGCACCGAGGGACTGCCCGGGCCAGACACCATGAACATATTGGGAAAGCCCGCTGTGGTGAGACCCAAATAGGTGACAGGACCTGCTTCCCATGCGTCAGCCAAGGTGACGCCATTGCGCCCCCGAATGTCAATCTTGAGCAGAGAACCAGTCATGGCGTCAAAGCCGGTGGCGTACACCAATGTGTCGAATTCGTATTCCACTCCGCCGGTCACCAGTCCATTCGGTGTGATGCGCTCAATCGGATGGTCTTTCACCGACACGAGGGTGACGTTGTCGCGGTTGAAGGTGTCAAAGTAGCCCGTGTCGATGATGAGGCGCTTGCAGCCAAGAATCTGCTGTGGCATGAGGGCGGACGCTGTGGCAGGGTCCTTAACGATCTGGGCGATCTTTTCGCGAACGAAATCAGCTGCAAGTTCATTGGCTCGCTCGTCCAACAAGAAGTCGGTGTTACCCGACAGGAACCCGAACCCTCCTCGTTGCCAACGAGATTCGAGGTCACTCCACAGTTCCTCGCGAGACACCTCGAGTGCCGACTTGTCGCCGCGCGGAGTGGTGGAGCCAAATGCCGCACTTTGTTGACGGTTGTCATCGCGGAATTGTTTGTAATTGGCCTTCACCCACTTCACGTATTCATGATCAATGGTCTCGTTCCGCGCGGGAACCGCATAGGAAGCTGTGCGTTGGAACACGGTGAGATGGTCCGCCTCTTGGGCGATGATGGGAATGCTTTGAACCGCGGATGAACCGGTGCCGATGAGGCCCACTCTCTTGCCGCTGAAGTCGACACCCTCGTGTGGCCATTGGCCCGTGTGATATGTGCTGCCGCTGAAAGTTTCAGCACCGGGAAAGTGTGGAATGTTCGCTGATGAAAGGCAACCGGTGGCAAATACAACGAAGCGAGATGTGATGACGTCGCCTTTGTCGGTCTTTGTGGTCCATGTGCTGGAGGATTCATTGAAATGCGCGCTCACAACTCGAGTTTCGAATTGAATGTGATCACGCAATTCAAATCTGTCCGCTACATGCTGTGCATATTTGAGAATTTCAGGTTGAGCTGAGTAACGCTCTGTCCACTCCCACTCTTGCTGCAGGTCGTCGTCGAAACTGTAGGAGTACTCCACGCTCTCCACATCGCATCGTGCGCCCGGGTAGCGATTCCAGTACCACGTGCCACCTACATCGTCGCCCGCTTCGAATACTTGGATGCTGAGTCCCAATTGTTGCGCTCGACGGATCATGTACATGCCGGCAAAGCCCGCGCCCACCACGGCAATATCAACCGAACGTTCCATGTGGCCCCCCAATGCGATCGTTGTGGCGAACCTTAGTCGGCGTGGATGACCACTATTCCTGTTGGAGCCAGTGTGGTGGGAGAGAGCGCGGTGAAAGTGCCCACTCGTTGCACCAAATAGTGCGTGTCGTCAACCATCACTATTCCCTTTGCGCGTACCACCGAAGGTGGCAGTGCATCGCAGAAAGCTTGCAGGTCCGTGCGACTTGAGAAATGAACATCGTTCACCAGTACGGTGCGGAACGAATGAGATGCGTCAACATTTTCGTCGGCATGCAGTTCGGCAAGCGGTGATGACTGATGGGTGGAGATGAGATCTTGTAAAGAGATTCGCGAACGGTCGACAACTGGCGCTGTGGCCGTATGAAGTAATTCCGTGCATGCAGACAATTGATCTGCGGTGGCTTTCTCGGATTTGGTCACCACC
>JALQYL010000049.1 GCA_023254135.1 Ilumatobacteraceae bacterium
AGTCCGCGGTGTGACCAGCCTCCACAACCTCGGTGACGTTCTTGATGTTTTTGCGCATCACCATCAGCGTTTCGCCCAACACCATGTGATCGTGCACCACAATGCCGGCTGGAACAATCACCAACCATCGACGAGCGAGTCGATGCAAACGCACGGGAACAGTTCGTGCCAACAACAGTCCCACCAACAACACAGGCACACCGACTGCATAGTTCTTGGCTGCAAGCAACAACGTGCCACCAACAACTCCGCCACACAATGCGCTCCAGGCCACCACGGCTGGTGCCATGTACGGCACGGGAGTACGGAGCGCAAAACGACGTTCATCGCCGTAGGCACTGCCTTGCACCATTTCATCCACGAACACGCTGGATGTTGCCACCACCAGAAGTAGCACTGCGCCAAAAATGCCCAACGGGTTTGCATCTGCAATCGCACACACCACGGCCAGTGGTGTGACTGTGCGGACTGCCGTGAGAGATGTAGGGGTGGGCACCAAGAGGGCAATGGCAACGGCGGTCCACCCCAGCCAGCCCCACACCTCAATCACCAGACGTACGGTGTGCGAGATGTTTTCCATGGAATGCCACGGAGCAGCCACGGCGAGTGCCATCCATGCAGCCACGGCCACCCCCAGAACCACGGTGCGTGGTGACAGGGATGCGCTACGAGCCATATACATAGCCTGCCCTGAAACGGTGTGGGGGAGAGAATTCCCCAGTTCGTAGGGGCATCAACGGTGCTGCTACCAATGGGTAGGAGATTTCGCCAGACCACGGGAGGAGGCAGACATATGACCACACGCGCGCAGACCCTGCCTCGTCCGGGTGCCACCTTCGGCGTGGGCAGTTTGCCCCACCGCAGCCTCACGCAGGCTTTGGAATTTGTCTGGAACTCCACCGACATCCCAACCATCCCCTCGTTGCCTCGCCGTTCGCCGATGGAGGGCATGATCGCGCAAGCACTGGTGGGAATTGAAGGCGTCTCGGTTGGTCAGTACGCCAGCATCAGTGTTGATGTGTCGGCCATCGATGTCGATCATTTCATCACTACCGATCTCAACTCAGAGGCATATGGTGCATTCGCCGCATTCCTCAACACCTTCGACAAGTACAACAACGGCGCCAAAAAAGTGAAGTGGCAATTTGTTGGTCCCGTCACCCTTGGTGTCGCGTTGGTGCGCATTGGTATCGACCCATCCATCGCATTTCCTCTTGCATTGCAAGCCGTTAGTTCCCATGTTCGCGAATTAGAGAACGAAGTCGCACGCGTGTGTGGTGACATCAAGCAAATCATCGTGCTTGATGAACCGTCCATGACCGAAGCCCTCGAACCCGGATTCCACATTGGAGTGGAGGAAGTCATCGACCTCATCTCTGGTGCACTGTCAGTGGTTGATGAGGGAAACATCAGCGGATTGCACTGCTGCGGTCATGTTGATTGGGGCGCAGTGCTTGCCACTGGTGCCAACGTCATCTCTGTTCCCGTTCCATCCACTTCTGACGAATCACAAATGGCGGAAATGCTGGTGGCCGCAAGCCGAATCTCCGATCACCTTTCGCATGGCGGTCGCATTGCGTGGGGTGCCATTCGCACCGATGGACCCATTGCAGTCAGCGATGAACGGTCATGGAAGGCACTCATGGAATCAATGTGTGCTTTGGTGCGCGCGGGCGTTGATCCGCTCGACCTGCGTCGCATGAGTTATGTGACTCCGGCCTGCGGATTGGGCACACACTCGGAAGCAGTCGCCGATCGCGTGTTCTCCAACGTGCGCAGTGTGGCAACAAAAGTGGCTGAACAGGCCACGGCATCGCGCCTCACCCTTGGTTCCTAACCAACGTTGTGTGACTCGTGCCTTGAGTAGTTTGTAGGCGATGGCACGCACACCTACTCCCAAAAAGCGAATTGAGCAGTTGCGTGCACAAATTCGTGAGCACAACGAGCTGTACTACGGCACCGACAACCCAAGCATTAGCGATGCCGAGTACGACCAAATGGTGCGTGAATTACGCGACCTAGAGGCAGAGCATCCGGAGCTTGCCGACGAATCGTCTCCATCCGAAGCGGTGGGTGCTGCAACAATCACCACCTTCGACCCCGTAGTGCATCGCGTGCCCATGACAAGTCTCGACAATGCAATGGATGAATCCGAGTTGCGTGCATGGGGCGAACGTGTTGCCAAGGGCCTAGAAGGCGAAGCCGTGCAATTCGTGTGCGAATTGAAGATCGACGGTCTTGCCATCAGCATTCGTTACGAAAACGGCGTCATGGTGCAAGCAGCCACACGTGGTGACGGCAAAGTGGGTGAAGACGTCACTGCAAACGTGGCCACCATCAAGTCGCTGCCCGCCACTGCAACGAAAGCGCCTGAAGTAGTTGAAGTACGCGGCGAGATCTACATGTCCATCGCGGCTTTCGAGAAACTGAAGGCCGATCGTGAGGCGGAGAATCTGGAGCGCATCAAAAATGGTCGCGCCACGCTCGCAGTTCCTGTGAATCCGCGCAACGCCGGCGCCGGCAGTCTTCGTCAGAAAGACCCCACCATCACGGCACAACGTGATCTTTCGTTGTGGTCCTATCAATTGGGTGAAGTAGTGGGTGGTCCCGCATTCACCAGTCATCACGAGACACTTGAGTTCCTCAAGTCCCTCGGCTTTCCCGTGAACCCGGAAATTCGCATTGTCGATTCCATCGACGCCGTCATGCAGTTCTGTCATTCATGGCAGGAACGTCGCCATGAACTGCCGTACGAAATTGACGGCGCCGTGGTGAAGGTGGACAACTTGGAACAGCGCGAACGCTTGGGCTTCACCTCGCGTGCACCACGCTGGGCCATTGCCTTCAAGTTCCCACCCGAAGAGAAACACACCATTCTCAAGGACATTCAAATCTCGGTGGGTCGTACCGGTCGCGTGACACCGTTCGCCGTTCTCGACACCGTATTCGTAGGCGGTTCCAACGTCACCATGGCCACGTTGCACAATCGCGACCAAGTTGCCGCCAAAGATGTGCGCCCTGGCGACACGGTGGTGGTGCGCAAAGCAGGCGACGTCATCCCCGAGGTTGTCGGACCTGTGCTGGCAAAGCGTCCGAAGAAGTCGGAACCTTGGGAATTTCCCACCACGTGTCCATGCCCAGTGAAGTCAACATTGGTGAAACTTGATGATCAAGCAGACACACGGTGCATTGAACCATCGTGCCCATTCCAACGTGATCAACGAATCATCTATTTCGCATCTCGTGGTGGCATGGACATTGAAGGTTTGGGCGAGCGAACGGTGTTTGCACTCAGTGATGCTGGACTTGTGGCAGACGTTGGCGATTTGTACTCGCTCACCGTCGAGCAACTTCTCACGTTGGAAGGATTTGCAGACAAGGGCGCGCAAAATCTTGTTGCGGGAATTCAGGCATCACGCACAAAACCATTGCCGAAACTTCTCACTGCGCTCGGCATCAAACACCTGGGACCTGCAGCGTCAGAAAGTTTGTCTGCACACTTCGGAACGCTCGATGCCATCGTTGCCGCCACCGAAGAAGAACTGTCCTCGGTTGATGGTGTGGGTGGGGTGATTGCAGCTTCAATCGCAAAATGGTTTGCGCAACCCGAGAACATTGCAATCATCGAGAAGTTGCGCGCAGCTGGTGTCGACTTTGGTCGCGTGGAAATCAGCACCGAACCACAAACTCTTGTCGGCAAGGCAGTTGTCGTAACCGGAACCTTGGCCAACTATTCGCGTGAAGAGGCCGAGCAAGCAATCAAACGTCGCGGTGGCAAGAGCCCTGGCAGCGTGAGTGCGAAAACATTCGCCGTTGTGTTGGGTGAATCACCTGGTGCCAGCAAGGTCACCAAGGCGGAACAATTGAAGATTCCAGTACTCGACGAGGCTGGGTTTGAAATTCTTCTCGCTACCGGTGAGCTTCCGAACTAACTAGTTCGCTTCAAACTCCCAGGTAAATGAATTGGCCTTGGTAGGGCCGTCCACAATTTTCCAGTAGCGCACGATGGCGGTGTGCTTGCCCTGCGTGAAAGTTTCGATAGGGGCGCCGTCTTGAGGTGTGTAACTAATGATGTAGTTGCCCGGATCGAAGATGGCGGTGGGGGGAAGTTCCACTTGCGCGCCGGGCTTCACGGGCTTGGAGGGGTCGGTGAGTTCATCAAGGCGAGTGGTATCCAGAATGACGCCATCAATTGTGAGGCTTGCCTGATACCCCTCCACGAAGTCCACCGACACCTGCGCCTGCTGCACCACTTGGTCACCAGGTCCGGGGGACATGCGCTCGATGACCACGGGGATGCGCTGGGCTTCGCGGCCCGTGGTGCCGGCGGAAAGCCCCGCAACGATGAGGAGGACGCCCACGGTGACGCCTGCGCTGACGATGAGGGATTGCTTGTCAATTCGGCGTTTCACAGGCCCATTCTGGCTCAAATTGGGGCTCGATACACCTCTGCAGGGGTCACACGCTAGGTTCGTAGGGTCATGAAGGACCCAGAGAACATGCCAGGCACGGTCTTGGGCGGGCGCTACCAGCTCGACCAAATCCGAACTGAGGCGGCCGGATCAGCCACAGGAGTGGTGCAGTTCGATGCCACCGACCTGTCTTCCAACGAGCCCATCTCTGTACGCATCGTGCCCCTGGCTCAGCTCATTGACCCCGCCATCGGTTCCACCACCGAGGCCGATGCCCTTGCCACCTTCGAGCATCAGGTTCTGGTGGCATCCAGTCTTCGCCACCCCTGCATTGAGTCCGTGCTCGACCACGGTGAAGTCACCCTCGATGGTGACCGTCACGTGTTCGTGGTGGGCGAGCGTCTGGCCGGCGGATCACTTCGCGAATTCCTTGACCGCGGTCGTCGTCTCACTCCTTCGCAGGCGCTCATTGTGGGCGTCGATGTATGTCGAGCTCTGGATGCCGCCGCCAAGGTGGGCATCAGCCACGGTGATCTTCGTCCGTCGCGTTTGGTGTTTGGTCTTGACCGTCGTGTGCGCTTGGTGGGCTTTGGTGCGCCCCTTCGTCCGCTTGACTCGTTGTCTCTCGACCAAGCCACGTATGCCGCACCTGAATTGGGTGAAGGTGGCGCACGGACCGCATCGTCCGATGTGTACTCGCTCGCGCTCATTCTTGTTGAGTCAATGACAGGCGACGTTCCATTCGCAGGCGACACCGTTGCCGCAGCATTCGCAAATCGCATGGGCAAGTTGCTCCCAGTCAGCGCCGACTTTGGTGCACTTGCTCAAGTACTTGAGCGCGCTGGTCGTCCAACAGCCCCTGAGCGCTTCAGTCCTCGCGAACTCGGCACTGCTTTGGTGCAAGCAGCAGAGAAGATGCCGCGCCCCACACCCATTGATGTTGTGGGAACCGGATTGTTTGATGCAGATGTGTCTGCGCCAATCGCATCACCGGCAGAGGTTCCAACGAAAGATGCAACTGGTGAAATTCCTGCGCCCGTGCAGAACGTTGCATCGAATGAGCCAATCCTCATTCGCACCACGCCCAAGATCGATAGCAACACGGGGCCAATTCCTGCAGTAATCATTGATCCAACTGACCCCACTGGTTTGCCTCTCACCATTGGTGGCGACGACACGGGACCCATTGCTGTTGATGTGGAAACTTTGCAAGCGCTTGCTGCGGAGGATCCAACATTGCAAGTTGCGCGCCCGAAGAAGAAGCGTTGGGGTCGCCGCATCGCACTTGCCGTTGTGGTCATTGCCCTCATTGCAGGCGGAAGCGTTGCTGCGTATTACACGGTGTTGAATCCGAAGAATCCTGTGCCTGCACTCGCTGGACTCTCTGAAGCTGAAGCGCGCAACCAGGTGTCACCGTTTGGTTGGGATGTTGTCGTTGTGAAAGAACGCAGCGATGAAGTGAAGGCCGGACAAATCATTCGCACCAATCCGGTGCTGGGCGCCAACCTTGCCAAGCGAAGTGCCATCACCTTCGTGGTGTCTGAGGGCCCCACCCTTTCTCAACTCATCGAGTTGACCGGTCTTGGTATTGAAGACGCAAAGGCAAAGTTGGCTGGCCTTGGCTTGCAGGCTGCACCTGCCGAACTTTCCGACGAAACTATTCCTGCCGGCACAGTTGTCAGTTGGAGCGTTCCCGATCAGCCCACACTCAAAGTGGGTGACTCTGTCGTGAAGGGCACCACCATTGCCGTGAACGTGTCCACTGGTCCCGCATTGCGGGATGTTCCGGACCTCACCAAGATGACCATCGCCGACGCAACTGCGAAGCTCACTGAAATGGGCCTTGTCATTGCGCAAACCCCCGACGCGCCCAGTGTCGACATTCCTGCTGGTCAGATCTCCGCGCAGGTTCCTGCCAAGGGTGAGAAGTTGGCCAAGGGCGGCACCATCACTGTCACCGTGTCAAAGGGTCAGGTGCACACGTTGATTCCTTCCATCTACGGAAAAGACCTGGCAACGGTGAAAGAGCGCCTTGAAAAGGCTGGCATGGTGGTGGGCAAGGTCACGGGTAACACCAAGCGCGGATTGCGCAAGGCGTTCATTGGTGGCAAGCAAGTGCGCAACTTCACTCGCGTCATCGTCGGTGAGACCGTCGACCTTCAGTTCCCCTAATCTCGCAGGAGAGCGCACGGGGGCGTGCGCCACCTACAAGGGGGAATTCCATGGGAGCACTTGACGGACGCGTGGCCATCATCACCGGAGCTGGCCGAGGCATTGGTCGCGAACACGCATTGTTGTTCGCATCAGAGGGCGCAAAGGTAGTGGTCAACGACCTGGGTGGTGCAAACGACGGCACCGGCATCGACAACACACCAGCGCAGCAGGTGTGTGACGAAATCATCGCCATGGGTGGCCAGGCAGTTGCCAACTACGACAACGTTGCCGATTGGGAAGGCGCACAGCGCATGATCAACGCGGCAGTGGAAGCATTCGGTGATCTCGACATTCTGGTGAACAACGCTGGCATCTTGCGTGACCGCGTTTTGGTCAACATGACGGAAGCCGAATGGGATGCAGTGATTCAGGTGCACCTCAAGGGTCACTTCGCACCATCTCGCTGGGCCGCCGCATACTGGCGCGAACAACACAAAGCCGGGTCCACCCGACCACGCAACATCGTCCACACGTCGTCAACGTCTGGTTTGTTTGCAAACCCCGGTCAAGCCAACTACGGCGCAGCCAAAACGGGCATCGCAACATTCAGCCAAATTCTTGCCAAGGAACTCAGTCGCTACAACGTGAAGAGCAACTCCATTGCTCCCGCTGCACGTACGCGTCTCACCGAGGCAACTCCAGGTCTGGGCGATCGCATTGCGGCACCAGAAGATGTCGCACAGTTTGACGAATGGGATCCCGCCAACATCTCGCCACTGGTGTGTTACCTCGCATCGGCCGCATGTGATTTCACCGGCGAAACATTCTTCGTGAAGGGTGGCGAAGTCACTCGTATCAAGAGTTGGGAGCGCGCTGAAACCGTGGAACAAAATGACCGCTGGGCAGTGTCGGAACTCACAACAGCTTTGAACGCTATGGCTACGAAGGTGAACAAGTAAGGCACTACCCTCGGTAGTTGCCTCATGAACCCCTCATCACGCAATAACGACGAAGAACTGGTCCCGCACGGTCGCGAAACAATCGCCATCGAACAAGCGGGCGTGGACGAAGTGTCCGTTGTCCCTTGGACAACCATGTTCCCTCGTCGCGTGGCGCGCAAAGTGGGTCTCACACGCAAGTGGGCCACGCTCATTGTCATCCTGGCAGGTCTTTTCACCACCAGTTCCACCATCACTGTTCTTGTGGTGTCATTGCAAACGATTGCCGATGACCTGCATTCGTCCGTCAACACGCTCAACTGGTCCATTACTGGCCCCATGCTGGCGTTCGGTGTGGTGGGACCCGCCTACGGCAAGATTGGCGACCTCTACGGACACAAGAAGGTGTACGTATACGGTCTGTTGTTCGCTGGCGTCTTTGCTGGTGCCACCGTGTTTGCCTGGAATGCGCCATCAATGGTGTTCTTCCGTCTCATGTCTGCGGTGGCTGGCTCAGCAACCGGACCTGCGGCCATGGCGTACATCAATCGTTTGTTTGATCCGCATGAGCGCGTGCGACCCATGGGCCTGTGGAGTTTCACCACGGCCGGTGCCCCGGTGCTGGGCGTGGTGTTGGGTGGTCCGTTGGTTGACAGCATCGGCTGGCGCATGATCTTCATCATCCAAACGCCATTGCTCGTTGGTGCCGCAATTGTTGCGTGGAAGTTGTTGCCTCAAACAAGCCGCATGAAGAACGTGAAGTTCGACGTGTGGGGTTCTGTCACGTTGGGGCTTGGTGCCACGTTGTTCCTGTTGGCAGTGAACCGTGGTCACACGTGGGGTTGGAGTTCTCCCGCAATCATCGGCACGTTCGTTGCTTCAATTCTTTCCTTCTATGCGTTCGTTCGTGTTGAACAAGCCGCTGAAGCTCCGTTGTTGCCATTGCATTGGTTGCGAAATTTGAATCTCATCTTGCCCATGGTGATTCAGATGCTCATCAACTTCGCCTACATGGGCGGTTTCATCGTGATTCCGCAAATGTTGGAAAACGGTTTGCACATGAAGGCATCACACATTGGTCTTCTCGTGATTGCTCGACCGCTCACGTTCTCGCTCACGGCACCGCTCGCCAGTTACTTCACCATGCGAGTGGGAGAGCGGGTCTCCGGAGTATTGGGCGCATCCGGCGTCATTGCCTCCATGGTGCTCCTCAGCACCATTCGTGGCGGCTCCGCCGACATCATCGTGATCATCGGTTTGGGATTGTCAGGAATTGGGTTCGGCATTGCCGGCCCCGCACTCAGTGCATTGGTGTCGAACTCTGCGCCCGAGGAATCAATTGGAGTGGCCGGAGCAATGCAGCAGTTGCTGTCGCAAATGGGTGCTGTGTTGGGTTCCACCGTGATGATTTCTATTCACGAAATGACACTGGGCAGCAAAACAGGGGATGCCAACATTCTCAGTAGCTACGGCTTTGCTTTGTGGACCGGTGCTCTCACGTCGTTGGTTGCGATGTTCTTGGCGTTCAAGTTGACGCCCACGGACCGCAGCAATGTTGATTTTGCCGAATAACTAATTCGTCAGGCGGTAATCGCCTTTATCTCTTCTGCCACGATGGTTGTTGCATCGGTTTGCGGAAGTGCCACTTGCATCATCATCAACTGTGTGATGTCGCCCTCCACCTTGATGCGTCCGGCCATGAACGCTTGCATGCTGGCCGAGGGGTCTTGGTCAACAAACAAGGCACGCGCAGTTTCATAATCGGTGGTGATCACCAAGTCGGCCACTTCCAAATGGCCGAAGTCGAGTTCCAGCGAGCCCGAGGTGGTGTCAATGTGGGCATGAATGGTGTCGTCACCAAAAGGAACTTTGGTGGTGATCACGTTGATGCGCACGTTGGCCTCGATGTGGGGCACCGAACCAGCGTGTCTGTGACGAATGTCGCGTGCGGCTTCAATCCACTGTTCTGACAGAAATGGGTGGCTCATGGGTCCTCGGGAGGGTTTTTACGGAATGTTCATTCCATGAGGAAATCTACGGCCTGAGCGGCGAGAATTGACGAGTGGCACGAATACTGGTCTCTGAAGAACTCGCTGAAGGCGGTTTAAACAAGCTCCGCGCAGCCGGACACGATGTTGACGTACAGGTGGGTCTGTCTCCCGAGCAACTGCAGTCGGTCATCAAGGGTGCTCATGCGCTCATCGTGCGTTCGGCCACGCAGGTGGACGATGCACTTCTCGCTGCCGCTGACGAACTCATGGTCGTGGGTCGTGCCGGTGTTGGTTTGGACAACGTTGATGTTGAATCTGCAACACGTCGTGGCGTGATGGTGGCAAATGCCCCAGAGTCGAACATCGTGTCCGCAGCCGAACACACCATGGCCATGCTCATGGCCGTTGCGCGCAATGTGCCACAGGCACACTCGGCATTGGTGCAGGGTCGTTGGGAGCGCAGCAAGTGGGAAGGTGTCGAACTCTTCGACAAGACCCTCGGCATTGTTGGTCTTGGTCGCATCGGCAAGTTGGTGGCGCAGCGCGCCGTTGCATTCGGCATGAAGATCGTTGCGTACGACCCATTCGTTTCAGAAGAGCGCGCCCGCGCCATGAACATCGAACTTCTCGACCTCGACACGCTCACTGCCAAGTCAGACTTCATCACGGTGCACCTGCCCAAGAACAAAGACACCATCAACCTGTTCGACGCCGCACGTTTCAAAATGGCAAAGCCGTCATTGCGCATCATCAACGTTGCGCGCGGAGGCATCATCAACGAGGCCGATCTTGCCGAGGCAGTGAAGACCGGTGTGATTGCCGGTGCCGCACTCGACGTTTTCGACAAAGAGCCCACCACGCAGTCTCCACTGTTCGAGGTGCCCGGCATCGTGGTGACCCCGCACCTGGGCGCCAGCACCACCGAAGCACAGGATCGCGCCGGCCTCGACATTGCCGACCAAATCATCCTTGCGCTTGCCGGTGATTTCGTGCCGTACGCCGTGAACATTTCGGCTGCCGATGCAAACGAAACTCTGAAGCCATACCTGCCACTTGCGGAGAAGTTGGGCGAATTGTTCTCTTCTGCTGCAGCAGCCGATGTGAAGGAACTGGAAGTCATCGCCACCGGTGAAATCGCCGGTTATGACACGCGCATCCTCACGCTCAGCGCTTTGAAGGGCTTCTTCTCTCAACGTCACAACGACGCCGTCACCTACGTGAATGCACCACAGATTGCCGCCGCGCAGGGCATCACCATCAGCGAGAGCAAGGTGAAGGCAGA
>JALQYL010000004.1:0-31853 GCA_023254135.1 Ilumatobacteraceae bacterium
CGATTACTTGCTCGGCCCCACCCATGAAGAGATGTTCACCTTGCTGGTGAAAGACCTGTACTCCAGCTACAAAGACCTGCCCGTGTCGCTGTACCAAATTCAAACCAAGTACCGAGATGAGGCACGTCCTCGCGCTGGCTTGTTGCGCGGTCGCGAGTTCCTCATGAAGGACAGTTACTCATTCGACATTGACGATGCTGGTTTGGCCAAGAGCTACCAGGACCACCGCGATGCATACGAGCGCATCTTCCAGCGCCTGCGTTTGCCCTATGTCATCGTGAAGGCGATGAGCGGCGCCATGGGTGGCTCTATGAGCGAAGAGTTTCTTGCACCCATTGAAGTGGGCGAAGACACGTTTGTACGTTGCACGAAGTGTGACTACTCGGCAAACACCGAAGCAGTGGCCACCGGCGCATTACCTGCAGATACCAACACATACGATGCACCTGTTGCGTTCGATTCACCCAACTGCCCCACCATTGCCTCGTTGGTTGATTATTTGAATACCCATCACGCTCGTTCTGATCGCGCCTGGACAGCAGCCGACACACTGAAGAACGTGGTGTTGCAGTTGCGTCAACCAGACGGAAGCACAGAGGCTCTTGTTGTTGGTGTGCCTGGTGACCGTGAAGTAGATATCAAGCGCATCGAAGCCCAGGTGTCGCCGGCCGAAGTGGAGCCCATGGACGACGCCAGCTTCGCCAAGCACCCTGGTCTTGTTCGTGGCTACATCGGACCTCAAGTGTTGGGAACCGAAAGCGCGACGGGTGTTCGTTATTTGCTGGATCCATCCGTGGTTCCCGGCAGCGAATGGGTCACTGGTGCCAACAAGAAAGACACACACGTTCTGCACTTGGTGAACGGCCGCGACTTCAATGCCGACGGCACGATTGAGGCAGTGGAAGTGGCCGCTGGCGACCCCTGCCCAACATGTGGCGGTGCAATGGAAATTGCACGCGGCATTGAGATTGGCCATGTGTTCCAGTTGGGTCGCAAGTACGCCGACAAATTGGGTCTCACCGTGCTCGATCAAAACGGCAAGCAAGTGGTGGTTACCATGGGCTCGTACGGCATTGGCGTGTCGCGTGCTGTCGCATCAATTGCAGAGGCCTTTCATGATGAACTTGGCTTGAAGTGGCCCCGCGCCATTTCGCCCGCCGATGTGCACGTGGTGGTCACCGGCAAGAAGGACGACGACATTTCCGTTGCCGCTGAAAAGCTTGCAACCGAATTAGAAGCGCAGGGTCTGGAAGTTCTCATTGATGATCGCGTGGGTGTTTCGCCCGGCGTGAAGTTCAAAGACGCCGAACTCTTGGGCATTCCCACCATCGTTGTGGTGGGTAAGTCACTGGCCGACGGCAACGTTGAAGTACGTGATCGCCATGCAGGCACCAACGAAGCAATTGCCGTCGGAACGGCAGTCGCACACGTTGTGTCACTGGTGCGTAGCGGGTCGTAACCATCATGCGTACCGTTGTCGGCGCACTCCAGCATTACGACTGGGGCGACACAACGGCACTACCCCGTCTCCTACAACTTCCCTCCGATGGTCAACCATGGGCGGAAATGTGGTTCGGCACGCATCACATGGCACCGTCACATTTGGATGCGGCCAATGGTCCCACCTTGGAATCATTGACTGGCGAGATGACCATGCTGGTGAAGTTGCTCGCGTGCGCTCAACCGCTCTCACTGCAGACACATCCCACTCTTGAACAAGCACAGCAAGGTTTTGCCAACGAGGAAGCTGCAGGCATCGATCGTGCCGCACCCACACGCATGTATCGCGATGCATCAGACAAGCCCGAGATGCTGATTGCGCTGGAACCATTTGAAGCACTGTGTGGCTTCGCCCCCATCGATGCCTCAGTTGCCCTATTGCACGCCATGGGTTGGAGCAACGAAGCACGCGCCCTCGACGAAAACGGCATCGATGTGTACATGGTGTGGGCGTTCGAGCAGAACAGCACGTTGTTGTTCGATCATGCCCCCGAGTGGTTGCAACGCATTGCTGCGCTGTATCCCCACGACAAAGGATTGCGTCTCGCTCCATTGTTGAATCATGTGGTCCTGCAACCCGGCGAAGCAATCTCATTGCCCGCCGGAAACCTACACGCCTACCTGCGCGGTACCGGCCTCGAGATCATGAAGTCCAGCGACAATGTGGTGCGCGCAGGTTTCACCAAAAAGCACGTTGATGTCACTGAATTCCTGCGCACCGTGGAACCGAATGAATTGCGCAATCCCGTCCTTCACCCCACACCAGTGGATGGCATCACCACCTATGCATCACCTAGTGATGCATTCTCGGTGATTGCAGTGAACAGTTCGGTGTTGAACGAACTCCCATCAACCACACGACACCGTTTGGTGTTCGGTCACTTCGGCCCTGCCCCCACCATGCAGTTGGTGCCAGCTGGCCAGGTAGTTTCGTTGCCAGCCAATGCCGGCACGTTCTGGGTGTGCACCCAAAACTGATTACTCACCAAGATTCTTGCGAATCTCCACAATCTTTTCTGTGGCGTTGTTGGCGTCTGCGCCCTTCTCATCGAGCGCACGCGAACGATCTCGCGCAGCTTCGCGCTCGGCGATGGAAGTGTCGACACGAGCAATAGCTGCATCGGTGCCGTGTTCGTGAATGAACTCGGCCCACTCCACCAACGCATCCACCATTTCGTTTTCGGGCACCACGGCAACGTTGCGACCCTTCACGAAGAGGTGACCGCGCTTGTTGCCCGCGGCGATACCAAGGTCGGCTTCACGCGCCTCACCAGGACCATTCACCACACAGCCCATCACGGCAATCTGCAGTGGCAACTTCTTTTCTTCGAACGCTTTCATGGCACGGTTGGCCACATCGATCACGTCGACTTCTGCACGACCACAACTAGGACATGCAATGAGATCCACGTTCTTGCGCTCGCGCAATCCGAGTGCTTCCAACAGCTGTCGACCTGCACGCGCCTCTTCCACAGGGTCTGCGGTGAGGCTGTAACGAATGGTGTCGCCGATACCTTCCAACAACAAGGTGGAAATGCCCGCAGTCGCTTTCACCAAACCTGCAGGTGGTGGACCGGCCTCGGTGACACCCAAGTGCAACGGAATGTCTGTGGTGTCGGCGAGCATGCGATACGCCTCCACCATGAGTGGCACGTTGCTGGCCTTCACCGAAATCTTGATGAGATTGAAATCGACTTCTTGGAAGTACGCAATTTCCTGCATGGCTGATTCCACCATGGCAGCAGCGGTGAGGCCACCGTACTTTTCATACAACGAAGGGTCGAGCGAACCGCCGTTCACGCCAATACGAATGGGTAGTCCACGGTCGCGCGCTTCTGATGCAACCGCTTTGATGTGCTCGGGCTTGCGAATGTTGCCGGGGTTCAAACGCAAACCATGAACGCCGGCTTCCATTGCCGCAAGCGCCATCTTGTACTGATGGTGGATGTCGGCGATGATGGGAATGGGTGAACGCGGAACAATCTGCGCGAGACCTTCGGCGGCTTCTTGTTCATTGCATGTGCAGCGCACAATGTCGCAACCTGCAGCAGCGAGTGCGTAGATCTGTTGCAACGTGCCTTCAACATCCGCAGTCTTGGTGGTGGTCATGGACTGCACCGTGACCGGTGCTCCCCCGCCCACAAGTACTTTGCCTACGGAAATCTGCTTGGTGTGACGGCGCTCGAACATCTCTTTAAGTGTGGCAGTTCGCGGACCCGATTACCCGAGTGGTTGGGTGATGTCCAGATACAAACCTGTCACCATGAGCAACACCAGCAGACCCACCACGGCAGTGGCAACGGGCACCATCTTTTCGATATCTGCCTTGTATTTCACGCCCTTACGGGAACGAATGCGCTCGTATGTGGCAATGGCGGCATGACCACCGTCGAATGGCAGCAATGGGAACATGTTGAACACGCCCACAAACATGTTGACACTGGCCAGCAAGGTGAGAATTCCCTTCAGACCACTGGACTCGCCGATGGTGCCCCCCACCTGGCTCACTCCCACCACGGTGGTGGGACGTGTGGAGACATCGGTGGAGGAATGAGTGAGGTGTTTCACGGAATTCACCGGATTCAGGGCCGTGGCCACGCCCTTCACTGAATCAACAAATGTTTGCCCCATGTCGGACACCGATTGCACGGCCGCCGTAGGAACCGACAATTTCTTCCAACCCCAATCATCTGCGTAGATGCCGAGGTACGGACGCGTGGTGTAGGTGGGGTGGGCGGCAAGGACAACATCAGTCGTCTTGGTAAGCCCATTACGCGAGTACGCCACCGTGACGGTGTCGCCCACTTTGTGCAACTTGATAGCGGCCACCACGCTGTCGTAGTCACCGACCTTGACTCCTCCGATGCTGATCAATTGATCACCCTCTGCAAGCCCCGCTTTTGCCGCCGGACCCACGAGCTTGTCAAGGCCGCGCACAACGGATTGCCCGGTGTTCTGTTCACGCCCGCTCACTGCATACACACCGAAGAACAAGGTGAAGGCAATGAGCATGTGCATGAGCGAGCCTGCAGTGATCACCAACAGTTTGCGCGGATACGACTTCGAGCGATACGCGCGCGGTTCGTCTTGCGCATCCACTTCGTCGAGGTTGTTCATGCCAATGATGCGAACGAAAGCACCCAGCGGAAGCGCACGCACGCCGTATTCCGTTTCACCCTTGGTGAAACTCCACACACGTGGTCCGAAACCCATGAAGAACTGCGTGGCCTTCATGCCCGTGAGACGCGCAGTGGAAAAGTGCCCTACCTCATGCAGGAACACCGACACCAACAAACCAACCACGAACACCAATGTCCACGGGTTGCGCACACCCAGGTACACCAACAAACCAATGATGATGAGTCCGGTGATTTTTCCGGAGCGCGTAGCTTGCGGATTTTCTATTTCATCAACGGCGCCACCAGCGGCCATTTCTTGACGAAAACGTTGGTACATACTTGTCACTTCGACAACACCTCTTCTGCCAATCGGCGGCCGAGAGCATCGGCTTCCAAAATGTCTTCCACAGTGGTGGGCGTGGTCACCACGAACTCCTGCATCACTGCATCGACGTACTGAGCAATCTGTGACCACATGATGCGACCGGCCAGGAATGCCTCCACCACCACTTCGTTGGCGGCGCTGAGGGCCGCAGGCGCGGTACCGCCTGCACGACCCGCCGCATACGCAAGATTCAAACATGCGAACGTGTCACGATCGGGCGCCTCGAAGTCAAGACGTGACAATGAACTCCAATCAATGCGCCCAAACGGAGTCGCGATGCGATGTGGGTATCCGAGTGCATAACCAATGGGTAATCGCATATCGGGCATAGAGAGCTGTGCAATGGTGGAGCCGTCGGTGAATTCCACCATTGAGTGCACCACCGATTGCGGATGCACCACCACATCGATGTTGTCGAATGCAATACCGAACAATTCATGCGCCTCGATCACTTCAAGACCCTTGTTCATGAGCGTGGATGAATCGATGGTGATTTTCGGACCCATCTTCCACGTGGGATGGGCGAGTGCTTCGTTCACCGTGACTTCAGCGAGCGACTCGGCAGAGCGACCACGGAATGGGCCACCACTAGCGGTGAGAACCAAACGCGCAACTTCTTGATTTCCGAATGAAGTGGAACGAAGACACTGGTGGATAGCGCAATGTTCACTATCAACCGGCACCAGTTGTGCGCCAGGCGTGGAACGCAACGGCTGCACAATGGGGCCAGCTGCAATGAGACTTTCTTTGTTGGCAAGACCCAAGGTGCGTCCGGCGCGCAAGGTTTCCAGCGTGACGGAGAGGCCGGCGAATCCGACCACGCCGTTGATGACAACATCGGCAACTTCCACCACATCGGTGAGAGTGCCGGTGACCTGAATACCAGGCAGAGCGGCGGCAACGCGAGCGCGGTGCGCTTCGTTGGTGACCACCACCACCTCGGGTCGTAATTGCTGTGCTTGTTCAATGACCAGGTCGGCAGACGAACCCACCGCCAAAGCAGTGACTTGGTAGTTGTGGGGCTCGGCCAGGACAACGTCGATGGTCTGTGTTCCGATGGAACCAGATGAACCCGCAATAGCGACGCGTTGAATAGCCACGGAAATATTCTGTCAGTGAGCTGCGTCAGTGAGACGGCAGCACACCAATTGAATGGTTGTATTCAGCGATTATGACCAAGGGCTCATGACAAGCATGAGGTAATACACCGCTGGTAACACGAACAAGAAGCCGTCGAAGCGGTCGAGCACACCACCATGGCCGGCCACGATGGTGCCGAAGTCCTTCACATCGAGATTGCGCTTGAACATGGATTCCACCAGGTCGCCCATGGGCGCCATGATGGCCACCACGATTGCCATGGCAAGCCATTCACCCATGGAGTTCCATGTGCCGTTCTGCGATCCGAAAATCACAAGAACAATCAGACTGGAAATCGCGCCGCCGATGAGACCTTCAATCGTCTTGTTGGGACTCACCCATTCACGTAACGGCGTGCGACCCATTGCCGAACCAACGAACAATCCGCCCACGTCGTTCGCAATCACTGCGATTACCAACATGAACAACGTGTCGGTTCCGGCGTGACCGAAACCGTTGACGGAGTAACGAAGAATGAGTGCGGCGAACGAACCCATAAGACCAATCCATGTCATTGCCATGGTGGTGATGGCCACGTTTGGCATGGGGCCACTTTGAATGCTGGAAGCACCGAGGAAGCCAATGGATGTGGCGAGGAAGCCGAACGCAAACACCAATGGCAACGCGGCATCACCCATCCAATACGCAGCCAATGGCGCAGCGATACATGTGAGCAAGCCAGCAAACGTTGCCGGGCGGTATCCCTTTTCGGTGACCTTGCTGAAGAACTCAACTGCTGCGAGACCAACCACTGCAAGAACAATGAGCATCACTACTGCAGGACGCCACATGATGGCGCCCAAGAATGCGGCCATGAGAATGAGTGCTGTGGTGATTGCCGTGGGCATGTCGCGACCAGTGCCACCTCGTGGACCACGAGGACCCGAACGGCGCACGGGCTGCTGACGGGGACCCCGTGGCATACCGCCCGTGATATCACGCGAAGGATCACGACCGAACTCGCCGGTCACATCACGTGGACGACGGCGCTCATCGGTGGGGTCGGTGCCAATCACCAAACGCTCAGGGCGACGGGTTGGTTCACTGGGCTGCTGGAATGTGCCCCACACGTCAGTGTCGTCTTCGTCGTACACGGGAAGTTCGCCCGTTGCGGGCTCGGTCCAATGCGGAAGATTGCCGGTGTCACTGTCACCAAAGCTGAGAGCTGGCTCAGCTGTGGGATCGTCGGCGAACTGCACGGTGCCGAAGTCGGAACCGAAGTCTGTGCCGTACGAGTCATCGCGATTGTTGTCATCGCGTCGGCGCCAAATGTCGTCACTCATATTTCTCCCCTTTCGGGCGGTGCGGGTTCAACCTGCGTTGTCCCGTTTTTATACCTCGAGCAGCTCTTGTTCCTTGCGGACAAAAGCCTTATCGATTAGTTCGACATGATCATGGGTGAACTTGTCGAGTTCTTTCTCCGCGCGCTCGAGATCATCTTTCGAGATCTCAGAGTTCTTCTCGGCGGTTTCCATTTGCTTGCGCGCATCACGGCGAATGTTGCGGATTGCCACGCGGCCATCTTCGGCCATGTTCTTGACGATCTTCACGTATTCCTTGCGGCGCTCTTCGGTGAGCACGGGGAATGTGAGTCGAATGACGACGCCATCGTTGGAAGGGTTGAGACCCAGATCGCTCTCACGAATGGCCTTCTCAATGGCGCCCAGCGCGCCCTTGTCGTGGGGCTTCACCACCAAAACACGGGCTTCAGGAACTTGAAAGCCGGCCAGCTGCTGCAATGGCACGGAGGAGCCGTAATAGTCGACCAAGATCTTGTCCACCAGTGAAGGGTTGGCGCGACCAGTGCGCACAGAAGAGAACTGCCCTTGGCAATGCTCAATTGCCCGTTCCATCTTGTCGACGGCTTCGAGCAGGGTTTCTTCGATCACCCGACCAGCGTACCTATTTCGCCACCCTGGAGAATGGACTTCACGTTTCCGTTCGCCAGCAGGTCGAACACCACGATGGGCAAATTCTTCTCCATACAGAAGGTAATTGCCGTGGAATCCATGACTTTCAGTCCCTTGGTGATGACATCCATGTGACTGATGCGGTCGTACCGAGTGGCAGATTTATCTACCTTTGGGTCGGCGGTGTACACACCATCAACGCCAGAGTGCGTGCCCTTCAAAATGGCCTGTGCCTCAATTTCGGCTGCGCGCAATGCAGCAGCCGTATCGGTGGTGAAGAAGGGGTTGCCGGTGCCACCCGCAAGAATGACCACACGTCCTTTTTCCATGTGGCGCTGTGCGCGACGACGAATGTACGGCTCGGCAATCTTGGGCATTTCAATGGCACTCATGACGCGCGACGGTTGGCCCACACGCTCAAGAGCGTCTTGCAACGCCAGACCATTCATCACCGTGGCGAGCATGCCCATGTAGTCCGCTTGCGCTTGATCCATACCCTGGCCAGCACCTTTGATGCCGCGCCAGAAGTTGCCGCCACCCACCACGATGGCGATGTCTGTTCCTAGTTCTTCACGCGCTTCGCGCACTTCGGTGGCGACCTGCGTGAGGATGCTGCTGTCAAGACCAAAACCAGTTGGTTCTGCGAGTGCTTCACCCGAAAGTTTGAGCACTACACGGGACCAACTGGGCCTTGTCATCTCAGCCGATCTCCACCTGTGCGAAGCGAACGATCTTCGCGTCGCCAATGAGTTGCTTGATGGACACCTTGTCGTCCTTGGCGTATGGCTGCTCGAGGAGGCAAATGTCCTTGAAGAAACCGCCGATGCGACCTTCCACAATCTTTGCGATGGCCTGCTCCGGCTTGCCTTCGTTGCGAGTGATTGTTTCCAATGTCTCGCGCTCCTTGGCGACCACGTCTGCGGGAACATCTTCGATGTTCAGGTAACGAGGACGAGCGAATGCGATGTGCACGGCAATGTCGTGTGCAAGTTCGGCAGTAGCACCGGACATTTCCACGATGACACCGTTGACGCCGCGCCCACCCTGAATGTGCGAGTAGGAATCGAGCACGTTGCCAGCGGCAGCTTCGAAGCGGACAACTTCGCCGACTTCAATCTTTTCCTTGAGGAGAACCTTGAGGTCGTCCACCTGTGCGGCACGTGATGCAACACCAGCTTCGCCCTGCTCAAGCACTGCCTGAGCAAGTGCATCGCCTTCGGCCTTGAAACCGTCGGAAGAAGCAACGAAGTCTGTTTCGCACTTCAACTTCACGATTGCTGCACGAGTTGGCTCGACGATGATGGCAACGAGGCCCTGAGCATTGTCACGGTCGTCGCGCTTTGCGCTTGCGGCAAGACCCTTTTCACGAAGCCACTGCTTCGCTGCTTCAAGATCGCCACCGTTTTCTTCGAGTGCCTTCTTGCAGTCCATCATTCCGGCACCAGTTGACTGGCGCAGGCTCTGAACGTCCTTCGCTGTGTATGACATGGGGGTTACTCCGCTGCGGGTTCGGTTGACTTTGGTGCTGCAAGGCGAGCTTCGCGTGCAGCTTGTGCTTCGGCAGCCTGACGGCGTGCTTCTGCTTGCTGTGCTTCGAATGCGGCTGTTTCTTCAGCAGTGCGCTCTACAGGTGCAGCAGCTGCTGCCTGTGGGTGCTTCTTTTGGTTGATGAAACGGCCTTCGATAACGGCTTCTGCGATAACGCGAGTGAGCAAGTCGTTTGCACGGATTGCGTCGTCGTTACCGGGGATGGGGAACTGAATCTTGTCGGGGTCGACGTTGGAGTCAACGACTGCAACAACAGGAATCTTGAGCTTGTTCGCCTCGGTGACGGCAATGTGCTCTTTCATGGTGTCGAGCACGAAGATGGCGTCTGGGCGACGCGTCATGCGTGTCATACCAGAGAGGTTCTTCTGCAACTTCTCAAGCTCACGAGTAAGAAGGAGTGCTTCCTTCTTTGGCATGGCGTCGAATTCACCTGATGCCTTCATGCGCTCGTATTCCTGCATCTTGCTGACGCGCTTCGAAATGGTTTCGAAGTTGGTGAGCATGCCGCCGAGCCAACGCTCGTTCACGTAGTGCATGCCACACTTCTCTGCGTAGCTGCGAATGGGGTCCTGTGCCTGCTTCTTGGTGCCAACGAACAGCACGGTGCCGCCTTCAGCAACAAGGTCACGCACGAATGCGTAGGCCACTTCAAGACGATCGACAGTTTGATCGAGATTGATGATGTGGATTCCGTTGCGCTCTCCGAAGATGAACTGCTTCATCTTTGGGTTCCAACGACGGGTCTGGTGACCAAAGTGGACGCCAGCTTCGAGCATTTGTCGCATTGAGACGACAGCCATAATTTTCTCCTTCTGCGGTTGTTCACACACCAGGCCGACGCCGAAGCGACCGCAGGTGGCTGGTGTGCATGATTTCTGATGACCGAAAATGACGAAATCGCCCTTTACGGTCTCGGAAAGACTATCGGGGTAAGGGCCCAAGCCCCACAACGGTTCCGCCACCCACCAAGCGCACCCGACCGAACCCCAGAAAACGGAGCGGCTCCATGTAGACACCCCGCACCCGCACCCCCAGATACGTGGTGGCACCGGACATACCTATCTCTTGCCCCTCGCCCACCGTGTCCCCCTTGGCCACCATCAGCGAGTTCAGTCGCCCCACAGTTACCAACACCCCTGCCCGGGGTTGCACCACCACGTACATCTGGTGCGCCACCGTGCCAGCGAAGGTGACGTTTCCCGCCACAGGGCTACGGGCAGGGAGTCCGTCGGGGTTATCAATGGTGACCCCCCGATGCCCTGCACACCGTTGGCAGGCAGGCGCCACGAAATGTTGCGTGACGGGACCAGGCACGGGCGCAACGGCGGCGAGGGCGAGCGAAACAAGAAACGTGAGCACGGAGCTCATGTGCACCGCTCGAAGATTGGAGGGGAACTCAGCCCATGCCAGCGGCGGCCAGGCGTGAGCGCAACTGCAACACCGCTTTGGTGTGAATCTGCGACACACGGCTCTCAGTGACGCCGAGAGCCTCACCAATTTCAGACAATGTGAGTCCGTCTTCGTAATACAAAATGAGAATTGCTTGCTCACGTTCGGGCAACTTGGAAATTTCGGCGCGCATTGCTTCGCGCAGTTCGCCTTCTTCCATGGCACGCCCCGGCTGGTGCATGGCATCGGCTTCTGCCGGTGCATTGTCCATGGCCACGTGATCAAGCGGACCAACTGCACCCGCTGCAATATCTGCCAACCACTTCTCCAGATCGTCGGTGGAGATTTGGAGTTCTGCCGCAATTTCCTCGTCGGTAGGCGTACGACCGAGTTCGTGTTCCAACTTGGCAATCGCATCTTGCACGGAACGCGAACGCGAACGCACCGAACGTGGCACCCAGTCGAGTGCGCGCAAACCGTCGAGAATGGCGCCGCGAATACGAGGGATGGCATACGTTTCGAATTTTGCACCATTGGCAGGATCGAACTTGTCGATGGCGTTCATGAGACCGAACACGCCGGCACTCACCAAGTCGCCAGTATCCACCGAGCGAGGCAAACCTGCCGAGAGACGACCCGCAACGAACTTCACCAATGATGCGTAGTGCACCACGAGCCAGTCGCGTGCTTGTGCATCCTGCGATTCATGCCATGCATTCCACGCAGTATCAATGGTGTGTCGGAGCGGCAATGCATTCATGCGCGTGGGTGCGTTTCTGAATAGGCGAGCCGCAATTTCTCTTTGCTCACGTGCGTGTATCGCTGCGTTGTTGCTGCATCGCTATGGCCCAACAATTCCTGGATGGATCGCGTATCGGCACCGTTGTCCATGAGATGCGTGGCAAACGAATGTCGCAGTGCGTGTGGGTGTGTGCCACCGGCAATACCCACACGTTCGCATGCATCATCCAACAAACGTGCAACGTCTCGACGACTCACCGCATTTCCCCTAGCCGACAAGAACAATGACGAGCCCGATGCTTCGCCCGCCACTTCGCTGCGAACGCCCAGCCACTCCTTGATTGCCGCAATGGCCGGCGCGCTCAATGGCACCAATCGTTCTTTTGAACCCTTACCCATCACTCGCAATGATGCACCATCACTGGCAACGCTCTGCAATGACAGCGTGCACACTTCCGATACGCGCAATCCGCTGCCGTACAGAATCTCGAGCACCGCATGATCGCGCAACTGCTTCCATTGCGGTGCATTCTCATCGCGCGACGTCACCAATGTTGCAACGGTGGCTTCATCAAGCGGACGCGGCAAGCGACCTTTTGTTTTTGGCGTGTGCATGGCCTCGGTGGGGTCAAGGGAGTTGAGACCTTGGCGCATGCCCCACACGAAGTACCGACGCAACGACGCAATACGTCGAGCAATGGTGCGCGAGGTGGCGCCACGGTCGTGCAACATGGCCAAGTAATCACGCACATGCGCTTTGGTGACGTGTGAAGGACGACTCTTTGCGTCGCCATCCAACATGTACTCGGCGAACAACTCCACATCACGGCGATACGCAGCACGTGTATTGGCAGCTGATGCAGTGAGTGAAGATTCAAATGCGGCCACACTCCAAGTGTCAAGACGTGCATCTCGCACATCGCACTCGCCCTTCAGGTTCTGTCCCACGGCCGGCGATGCCTCGTGCGCACGGCACTGCACGCACGATGACGAGTGCGCTATGCGAATGTTGCGTGCCGGATGCACCAATGGTGCAGAACCCTTGGCAGGTTTGTGGGTGCGAATGAACCACGTGAAATAGGCAGCGACGCCGGCGAGGCGTTGCTCCACGGTTTCCACCGAGTAGCCCACCTTTTCCAATGACTGCACGTAGTCGCTCACTAATTCGGCATCGACCCGTTGAGGCACCAATGCGCCATGTAACACGAAGTATTCGGCGGCATGCGTGAGTTCGGCTTGGCGTGCCGCTCTGTTGGCGTCGGAGGAACGAAGGGTGCGGCAGTGCTGGTCTACCTCGTAGTCGCGCACGCCAGAGACATGCGCGTGCGCTCTCGCCGCTCCGCTCATGCCTCCAAGGTACTCGCGCGCACCTACCGCAGAAGTGAGATTCCCGTTTCGAAGGGCATGTGGGGCCCCGTCAGGTCAACCTGGGATCACGGTGGGCTGCGTCACCGGATTCATTTCGTGAACTTCCACGGTTGTCGCGGTGACGCTGTTCATGCCTCCGATGGGATTTGTGGTTGTGGGCACTACTGGGTCGGTTCGTTCCGAAGGAGGTGTGCGTGAGTTCTCGCAATAAGCCACGAAGTCGTCGATGGATTTGGTGGTCATCATTTCGTCTTGCGCCCTGTTCTCCAATTTCTGAGCACCCGACGCGTCAAGTGCCAGAAGATTGCCATTATTCACTTTCCACCACTTGGAATACAACTGGCTGTCGTTTTTCAATGCTTCCGCAATTGGCCACAAATGATGTTGGAAGTCTTCATAGACGGATGTGTCCCACTTGCGAAGGTCAGCTACTTGACCTCTCTGGCCAATCACACCGTGGTCCATCAACACAGTCAGGGTGGCGATGCACAAGTTCGCGAAGGGATCGGCACCGACCATCGTGGACTTTGGCGCCAACGAGCTGTTTGTGTCGTCTTCTACCGCGCATGCGTATTGAATGCTGCTTGATTTCGTGCCGGTGAACCCCGGAGACGAACCCGGGTACCAGAACGCAAAGATTCCAGAAGCACGCAAGGCACGAACGACGCCCTTGTTGGTGAACACGTCGAGATTGCTGCAATCGGCTGGCAGCACAGAGTCGCGACCCACCACAACCGCGATGATTTGGGATTCGGAATGCATGGACAACACCTGAACCGCAGGGACATCGGATGCACCATCGAGCGACAAGTCATGGACCACACGTGCACCCGGTTGATCGTGATCAAGCGTTGCAAGACACACATCCACGGTGGAACCCTTCACCCACACAAGCACGGCCAGAGATCCGCGAATGTCGATCGCCGTCTTTACGTTGGTGAAAGTTGCTGAATCGGGATTTGCCCGTTCACATGCATCAATCACCACTTGTCGACGGGCGTCAGTTGTCTCAGTGGGGGTTGCGCTCCACGCAAGGGCCGCATGCGAACTACCCGAAGATCCACCCCATTGATTCACCACGAATGAACCAGCCACGATGAGCACTGTTGCGGCAACGGCAGCTAGGAACTTCGTGGCGCGAGGTGATTGCCCAATTCCATGCGGAACACGAACTTCGACGCCGGATTCCTTGGTCCGCAAGTATTCATTCGATGCATCGTCCAACCAACGCCCATATTCGACGAGGCGGTCGTGCAAATCCCCGTGCATAGCGTTGTTCGATTCCTCAGTCATTTGTTGCTCCATTCGGATGTTTGATGAGCAGCGGATCATTCACCACGATGACTTGACCGCGAAGATTTGCCAGTCCCCTGTTCACGTGATTGCCCACGGCAGCAGTGGAAATTTCCAGTGCCTGCGACACGTCTGCGTACGTCCACCCGTACGCGTGCACCAACAACACGCACACTCGCTGATTGTCCGTGAGCGACGACAAGAGATCGTGCATTTCGGTGAGCGAATGATCCACACTGCCCGTTTCGGGGACAGTGCCCGGGAAGACCGAGCGTGCATTCCAACGAAGATGTGGTCGGGCTTTCGATTGGGCCACGCGGTACAGATACCCGAGTGGGTTGTGCATGTCGCGCAACTGTTCGAAGTTCTCCCAGGCCCATGCCTCCACATCTGCCGTGAGATCGACACCCAGGTTGACTCCATACCGAGCAACCAACACACGTTGCAGACGCGATCGAATGGCCGTGACGAATGAATCGAAATCAACTGCTTCTGGATTCATGTCACCACCCATACATAGAGAGAAACCACTCCACCCCATCCTTCCATTCACCCAGAAGGAAGAAATACGGATAGTGCCCTACCGCAGAAGTGCCTCCCACCAGCCGTCCACATGGCCCACCCAGTCCTTGGCCTCGAGACGACCCAGCAACACGGCCACATCGACCACTCGCTGATTGGTGCGCAGCGAGAGTTCATCGATGGTGCACGGCGCATTGCCCATGGCTTCGAGCACCAGTTGCTCCGTTGCAGTGGGTGGTTCGCGAGTATCAACCACACCTGCATGTCGTCTCGTATCGAGACCCAGCGCCACTAATACATCGCTCACATCGAGCACGGGTGCGCACCCATCGCGCAACAACATGTTGGTTCCTTCGCACGAGGGCACCTTCACTGCTCCCGGCACGGCCATGACGGTGATGTCACGCTTCATTGCCTCACGCACCGTGATCATGGAGCCTCCGGTGCTTCGCGATTCGACCACCACCAACACCTCACTGAGTGCCGCAAGAATTCGGTTGCGCAACGGGAAGCGATGGGTTTCAGCCGGTGCATTGGGTGGTGCTTCGGAGAGCAACAACGCTTCTTCACCCATGCGCTTCCACAATTCGTGGTGTTCGGGCGGATACACCTTGTTGAGTCCCGACGCCACCACGGCGCACGGCATTGCAGCAATGTCTCCCGTGGCGGCGAACGCACCCACGTGCGATTCATAATCAATACCGCGCGCGAGACCCGACACCACGCATACACCAGCTTCGGCCAATGATTGGCCCAGGTGACGCGCGGAATACCTGCCTTGCTGCGTTGCTGTTCGTGTGCCCACGATGCCCACCCGTCGATGGTGCAGTGACTGCAGGTTTCCTTTCGAGAAGATCACTGCCGGCGCATGCGGGTCACCGAGCAACACTGACGGATACCGGGAGTCACGATTCGTGGTCACGGTGATGTCGTTGTCGATGCACGATTCGGCGATTTCAACGAGCGATTGCGACGGCACCGCATGCCATGCACGCCAACACTCCGTTTTCACGCCGGGCAATAGTCGCTCTCCTTCCTGCAACGCCTCCCATACTTCGCTGGGTTGGCCGAGCGACATGAGCATTCGTAAGCGTTTATACGTTTGCAATGGAAGAGCAGCGAGTGCCGCGGCATACACCCACTGCGGATACCGAGCAGTCATGAGTGAACCACTCATCGAAACGTTCCGTCTGCTGCATTGAAGGAAACACGCAGCGAGAGTGCCACCTCCACCCATTGCGTAATGATGACGCCCGTTTCGCCGTGCAAATCGGCCAATGTGCGTGCTACTCGCCTCACTCGGTGATAGCCACGTCCTGATAACCGGCCGCTATCGAGACGCGTGCGCAACACGCCCATGGCGTCTTCGCTGAGTGACGCAACTTCATCCAACATGTCGGCAGGGATGGCCGAGTTCACGCACCCTTGTCTACGCAACGATAGGTCGCGTACCTTCTGCACCCTTTCGGCCACTACCGCACTGCATTCACCATGTTCAGAAGACGTGAGTTCAGCAGTGCTGGGGCGCGCGAGGTTGATGCGCAAATCAAAACGATCAAGCAATGGTCCGCTGAATCGACGGAAGTACCTCTGCTTGATGGGCAACTGGCACCCACACGTACCAGGACCTCCCCCGCCACACGGACACGGATTGGTGGCTGCCACCAACAAACTGCGTGCCGGCATCGAAATGGAACCTTGTGCACGCGCAATGTGCACCACACCTTCTTCCAACGGCTGACGTAAGGCATCGAGAACTGTGGGCGCAAACTCACCCATTTCGTCAAGGAACAACACTCCGTTATTTGCCAGCGTGAGTTCACCAGGTCGAATGTGCGCAGATCCACCTCCCACCATTGCAGCCATTGACATGGAGTGATGTGGTGAACGAAACGGCGGCGACGTAACGACGCCCGCATGCAACGGCATTCCTGCTGCACTGCGCACCATGGCGCATGCAAATGCTTCGTCCTCGGTGAGACGGGGCAAAATGCCGGGCAAGCGACGCGCCAACATTGACTTGCCAGCGCCCGGTGGACCCACCATGAGCAAGTGATGCATGCCGGCCGCCGCCACTTCCAATGCGAGCCGTGCACTGGCTTGTCCACGTACATCGGCAAGATCGGGAACAACATCGTGCTCAACGGGCACATCGTGGTCATCCAAGTGCGGCCATGATTCCTCGCCGTTTAACACCTGCACCAACTCAGCCAATGAGCGCACGGCACGCAATTTCTCTGGTCGTGCCAGCGATGCCTCTGACACAGCCGAATGCGCCACCACAGCAACGGTGTCGCGAACGGCAGCAACAAGCGGCGCCGTGCCCGGCGTGGGACGCAATGAACCGTCGAGACCCAACTCGGCGATGAACGACATACCCTGCACGAACTCGGGCGCCAGCACTTCATTTGCCACCAGCACGCCAACTGCTATGGCCAGGTCAAGCCCCGCTCCGCCCCGCCGTTCGCCCGCACCCGCCAAATTGATGGTGATGCGTTTGTTGGGCCAATCGAATCCGCTGGACAACATGGCGGCACGCACACGATCACGTGATTCACGACATCCTTCGTCGGGAAGCCCCACCACAGTGAAGCCTGGAAGTCCGTTACCCACGTGCGCTTCCACGGTGATTGCCACTCCGGTTGTACCAATCAATGTTGCCGATTCAATAGCTGCGTACATGTGCAGTCCCCTTTGGGTTCCCGTCTGAAATAATCGATGGGATGTGTACGCGACGGTTGATCTCTTTGGCAGTTGTCGCCGCCACAAGTTTTTCTCTTGCTTCATGTGGCGGGCCAGAACACACGGGTACTGCATTTTGTGCGCAGCTGGGCAAAGAATTGCCGGCCATCGCGCAGCCGGTCACCACTTCGAAAGAAGTGAGCGCCATGGTCAACCGTTATGAACGTCTACTTGATCGATCGCCGCTCACCATCGAGTCCGACATGAAAGTACTGACCGATCTGCTTCGCCAAGCTGCGAACGTGGATCCCACCAAACAGGACGAGGTTCAGAAACTTGCCGACGCGTCGTACCACGCCAATCAGTCGGCGTTGAATGTGCGCGATTGGGTAAAGAGCACGTGTGCCGTGGACATCACCACGGGTATGAACATCACGCCCATGCGTCAACCCACAACAACGGTGGTAACAACCACCACAGTGGCGACAGCAACTTCGGTGCCAGCAGCAACTGCCGCACCTACAACGTCATCTACCGTGGCACCAGCGGCAACCACGGTTCCGTGAGGAATTAGCGAATTTCTCCGCGCTTCACGATCACCTTGTCGACCAAGCCGTATTCCTTGGCCTCTTCGGCGGTGAACCAACGGTCACGCTCTGAGTCGGCCTGAATGTCTGCAAGGTCGCGACCTGAGTGGTGTGCAATCAGTTCGGCCATCTTCTTCTTGGTGAAACGAAGCTGCTCAGCCTGAATGGCGATGTCGGCAGCCTGACCACGAAGACCGGCAAGTGGCTGGTGCATCATGATGCGTGCATTCGGCAGGGTGTAGCGCTTGCCAGCCGCACCGGCGGTGAGCAGGAACTGCCCCATGGAGGCAGCAAGCCCCATGCACACTGTGGCCACGTCGCAGCTGACGAACTGCATGGTGTCGTAAATGGCCATACCGGCGGTGACAGAGCCACCTGGGCTGTTGATGTACAACCAGATGTCTGCGTTGGGGTCTTCACCTTCGAGATACAGCAACTGAGCGCAGATTTGGTTGGCGATGTCATCATTCACGTCGGTGCCCAACATGATGACGCGGTTCTTCAACAAACGAGTGAAGATGTTGGAACCAGGGTCACCCGCAGAATCGAGGCTGACGGGGGCAACAGGAAAACCGTTTGTGCTCATAGGGATGAGGCTACCTCGTAGGGCAGAATGTACCCGTGCCTCATTCAGCGGACTTCACCCCCAATACCGACGAACTTCTTGCCAATAATCAGGCATACATCGCTCGATTCGCCGACCACGGGCTGCAATTGTCCCCCAAGCGCCACCTCGCCGTGGTGGCCTGCATGGACAGTCGTATGGACATTTTCGAAATGCTCGGTCTGAAGCACGGAGATGCGCACATCATTCGAAATGCGGGCGGCGTGGTCACCGATGACGTGGTGCGTTCGTTGGTGGTGTCACAAAGGTTGTTGAACACGAAGGAAATCGTTCTCATTCACCACACCAACTGTGGTTTGCAAACCGTGTCAGAAGATGAGTTCAAACACCAGATTGAAGCCGAGTGCGGCATCAAGCCGTGGTGGGCACTGGAAACATTCGGTGATCCCTACATTGACGTGCGCCAGTCAATGGCGCGCCTGCACCACAGTCCGTTCGTTGTTCATAAAGACAACATTCGTGGGTTCGTGTACAACGTGGAAACCGGCGCTTTGCACGAAGTGGAAGCAGATCCGCGCCACCTCGATTAATGATTATCCGCGGTCGATACCGCTGAAGATCACCACCACTTTTTCGTCGGGGTGAATCTGATCGCGAATGTGCAATAGCCCAGCAAGCCCGGCGGAACCCGTGGCACTGACGTGGATGGCGGTGAGAGACCGAGCCATTTCATGCGCACGTACCACGTTGGACTCACTTGCCACCACTGGAAATCCATCGGTATCGGCCATGGCGTCGAGAATGGCGATCCAGTCATATGTTTCATCATCCAGAATGCCATCGGCCACCGAATGTGGTTCCGACTCCCACGCCCACATGCAGTCGTTCCAGCGTGGCCCGGCGTTGCGAGCACCACCGGTTTCAAGTGCCCGCTCAAATGCGCGCGCCAGTGGCGCACACCCTTCAGTTTGAACAGCATGCAACTTCGGGTGCACGCCAATTGATTGAAAACTGGTGCCGATACACGAAGCGAAGGCCCCGCCGCCCACCTGGGCAAACACGCGACTGGTGCGATGACCGATGTCTTGAATGATTTCCCATCCGATGGTGCGACCACCGTCAAGACACCACGCATTCTCTGTGCCTTGTACTCCGAACGGAATGGCGCCATTGGCGACTGCTTCACGAAAGCGATATACGCATGGATCTCCTGGCGGATCGGTGTCGCGACGCTCACACACGCGAATATCTGCGCCCAATTCGTTCAGGGTACGCAACACGGCTTCCGAGGCAAACGTGGGCACGTGCACCGCGATCGGCCACTTCATCGCCGCTGCAAGTGTTGATGCCGCAATCGCAGCATTACCGCACGAAGAGATTGCCAACGGTGGACGATCTGCGACGGACTTCCACGGCGCCACACCAGCACGTTCGGCCATTACCAAATGGATGAGTTCAGTGAACAAGTGTCGGGCTTTTTGTGATCCACCCACGTTGTGTGTTTCGTCCTTGATCCACACACCACCATCGGTACTGAAACCCAATGCACGGCTCAGCGCATCCGCCCGAGCAATGGGTGTGCGCGTGAAGCCCACACCTGCAGTGACCATGACAGCAAGGTTCAATTCACGGATGATTTGTTCTCGCTCTTGGTCGGCGATTCCGATGGCGGCACCGAACGCATCAACACCCAGGTAGTGACGAAACGCGAGAAACGGATTCGGGTCGTCAAAAGGTCGAAATGGCACCACCGCAGATTCGAATTGCAGCACGTGATGTCGGTCGTTAGCACTCGCATTCGGACACACGAATGACAAGGGGGTGTCAATACCGACCGTTGCACCACATACCGTGCACCGCAAACCGGTGACAACGGGATCAGCCCATGGCGTCATACCATTACTTTGCGGCGGCGACGCGTGCGTTGAACTCAGTGACGAGACCGTCCCACACCGGCGTGAACGCGCGCACAGATTGCCAGAACGACTGCGAACGACGAGCCTCGAAGATATTGAGTGGTGTTCCCTGCTGTTCCACCCAGGTGTAATAGCCAAGGTTGAAAATACGGTTGCGGTCACGCTCGGTGCAGTCGATCATGTTGGCCGTATCGACTGAACCCAGATGCTGGCTGAAAACTTCGGCTGCGTTGATTTCAGTGAAGTCTCCCTTGAAGGTTCCTGCAATGGTTTTTGCACGTTCGCTGGGGTACAAAGCACTTCCGTCGGTGGCAATGGTGACGATGGCATCGTTGGCGCCGTAGCCCAACAACTTCGCCGTCTTGATGGCCGCCAGCACGTTACAGATGGACGAGAAACCAAAGTGTGTGAGCGCATCAATCAATTCGGGTGTTGCGCCATGACGTGTCTGCAAATACTTCTGACCTGCGGGCGTGTTGAACAGCACGTCAAGTTCATCCGTTGCTTCATCGGATATTCCCACCACCACATCTGTGTTCATCACGTTGTGAATGAGTGGAATGTGCTTGTCGCCGATTCCCTGAATGTTGTGCTCTCCGAATCCGTTCTCCAACATGGTGGGACACTCGAGCGCTTCCACTGCCACCACTTTGGTGCCATACATGTCTTTCAAGCGATCGCCCGCCGCAATGGTGCCAGCTGAACCCGTAGCACTCGTGAATGCAGCCAGGCGGATGTTGGAATGTCCATTGGCCTTCACATGTTCAAACGCATGCGCCAACGCACGACCTGTGACTTCATAGTGACCAGCATGGTTACCGAACTCGCAGAACTGATTCAAGATGAAGTTGCCCGGATCCTTCGCCATTTCGTTGCAGGCGTCGTAGATCTCCTTCACATTGCTCTCCGTGCCCGGCGTCCGCACAATGTCGGCAGGGTCTACCACCCACTTGTCAAGCCAGTCGAATCGTTCTTGGGACATTCCAGCAGGAAGCACAGCAACACCGCGTGAACCCATGAGACGACTGATAGCAATGCCGCCGCGTGCATAGTTACCCGTACTTGGCCACACTGCACGATGCTTGGTGGGGTCGAACTGTCCCGTGATAACACGTGGGACGAAACAGGAATATGCGGCAAGAACCTTGTGTGCGGTGATCATGGGGAAACGATCTCCGAACACCACGATGATGGGCGACTCAACACCGGTGAGCGACGTTGGCAACACCACGTGATCTGGCACGTTCACGCGCTCGCCTGCCAAGTTGTTGTACCAATGCACTCGGAACAAGTTGCGAGGGTCGGCGGCGTTCTTGTCCACGCCCTTCGTGATGTCGGCCGGAATACGACTGGGATCTGCGAGCTCAGCGAAAGTGGGCAGCACGATGTTCTGCTCGGCGAACCGCTTCGCACTGTTGTTCAGAGATGCTTCGTTCACCACGCGGTCGGCGAGTCCGAGCTGCTCGGACAACACCGATGCATCGAGAGTTGATTCGAGCGAATGGCCAGTCGTAATAGTCACCCACCTAGTTTGTCACCTTTTCCTCCCTGCCCCCCGAGTTCCGCCTGTACCCTGCTCATGTCGCCGGTGTAGCCCAATTGGCAGAGGCAGCAGGTTTAGGTCCTGCGTGTTGGGGGTTCGAGTCCCTTCACCGGCACTGTGAATATCAACGAGTTGCCCACACCCGCAGTCGTTATCGACATGGATTTGCTGCAGAAGAATCTGGCCACCATGTCTGCCATTCATCCGGGGCGTCGATTGCGCCCACATATCAAGGCCCACAAATGTTCGGGCATTGCCGCCATGCAAGTTGCCGCCGGGCACAACAGTTTTACCTGTGCAACTCCTCGTGAAATTTTGGGACTGGTTCACTTGGGTATCGGCAATGATTTTCTTCTCGCCAATGAAGTGCTCGACGAATCACGACTCACTGCACTCGCCGAAGCACAAACCGAAGCTCTCATCACCGTTGCCATCGATTCGGACGAATGTCTTGCCGCAGCACACAAGGCGGGCATTCGAAGTGTCGTCATTGACGTGAACGTGGGCATGCCACGTTGCGGCATTGACCCCACAAGAGCCGGTGCACTCGCCGACTCGGCACG
The DNA here is from genome assembly GCA_023254135.1 of Ilumatobacteraceae bacterium. GTDB lineage: Bacteria > Actinomycetota > Acidimicrobiia > Acidimicrobiales > Ilumatobacteraceae > UBA2093. The sequence goes on from JALQYL010000004.1 coordinate 22,772, forward strand.
GGCACTCGGTATCGACGTGCGAGGCGTGATGGGCTACGAAGGTCACCTCATGATGGTGAAGGACCGCGACGAGAAAAAGAAGCAAGTACACGCCGCCATGTCGTTGCTCGCTTCAGCACATGCAGATGTTGGGGGCGACATTGTTTCGGCTGGTGGTACCGGAACGCACGACATGTTCGCCGGTACCACCGTGAACGAAGTGCAGGCAGGAAGCTACGCACTTATGGATTCGCAATACGCCGAATTGGGTCACGACTTCGTGCAGGCAATGTGGGTGGTGGGCACCGTTATCTCCACCAACGAGAAGTGGTCCGTCATCGATGCCGGCATCAAGTCGCTTGCCATGGACCACGGCAACCCCACCATCAAGGATCATGCGGTGTGGTTCTGCTCCGATGAACACACCACTTTCTCCGCCAATGAAGGAACACCAACGCCACGAGTAGGCGAACGCGTTTACGTGACACCGGCCCACATTGACCCCACCATGGCGCTCCACGACGTTGCGTATGTTGCCAATATTTACGGCGACGTCATTGATGAATGGCCCATTGACCTTCGCGGTTGGTGAGAATTACAGCGACAAACCAAACAGTCGCGACAACAACTCAGGTACCTGGGCCAATGCGCGGCCACGATGGGAGATGGCATCTTTCTCTTCTGCCGTCATCTCTGCAAACGTGCGGCCATCACCTTCGTTCGGAATGAACAACGAGTCATAGCCAAAACCACCGCCACCACGTTCTTCCATTGCAATGGTGCCGGCGCACTCCCCTGAGCGAAAGTGCATTTCTCCCTTGGAGTCCACCAAAGCAACAACCGTGCGAAAACGCGCGGAACGATCTGCGACTCTCTCCATTCGCTGCAACAACAATTCCCGATTCTCTTCATCGGTGGCAGATTCCCCAGCAAAGCGCGCACTGCGCACACCGGGCTCGCCCTTCAGTGCCGCCACTTCCAAACCGGTGTCATCAGCAATCGCCCACTCGCCCACCGCGTTGGCCACCTCCACCGCCTTGATGGTGGCGTTGCCTTCCAACGTGGGTGCTGTCTCTTCCACATCACCTACAAAATCTGGGCGAGGCACAAGCGTGACCCAGTCGGGCAACATGCGCGCGAGTTCTTCCACCTTTTTCGGGTTGGCGCTCGCGCACACCAGACGAATCATGGTTATCGAGACGTAGGACGAGGGCTCGGTGCTTCGGAAAGAAGACCCGCCTGCAAATCGAAAATGCGTTGCAAGCCCGAATCGGCAAGCATGAGCAACGAATCCAATTCACCGCGGCTAAATGCCATTCCTTCGGCGGTGCCCTGCACTTCTACAAACTTGCCTTCACCACCGTTTGCAGGGCGCAACATCACCACATTCATGTCCACTTCTGCAGTGGAATCTTCTACGTACGGAAGGTCGAGCACCGGTGTACCACCACAGATTCCCACCGAGATCGCTGCGCAATACGAATGCAATGGGTTGGTATCAATGGCGCCGTTTTGCACCAATCGCGTGACTGCATCATGCAATGCGAGAAAACCACCGCAGATACTTGCGGTACGAGTGCCACCGTCTGCCTGCAACACATCGCAGTCCACAACGATTTGACGCTCACCCAAAGCGCGCATGTCAATCGCTGCGCGCAACGATCGACCGATGAGTCGCTGAATCTCCACCGTACGACCGCTCTGCTTGCCCTTGGCAGCCTCACGATCAACACGCTCGGGAGACGAACCGGGGAGCATTGAGTATTCAGCAGTCACCCATCCTTTTCCCGAACCCTTCATCCACCGTGGCACGTCTTCATCTACTGATGCGGTGCACAGCACACGGGTTTTGCCGAACGTAACGAGCACCGATCCGGCAGACATTTCAGTGAAGTCGCGCTGGAAGGAAATGGGGCGAAGTTGGTCTGCGGTGCGTCCGTCTGGTCGTGTCATGGCTGTTCCTCAATCTGAATTGCGCAAAAAGGCGCGCACTATGTTTACTCGTTCGCCGAGCGTTCCCACCGACTTGCCGAGGACAATTCGGGCCCCAAGAGACGTCGGCCAAAGTCGGCAAACCACTCCACATCTCCCGACGAGAGAAAAGAGTGCGTTCCTACGCGGTCAGTCTCGGCCAGTAGATCTTGGGCGCGCAACATGTCGGCCAGCGCAAATGCTGTTTCATCTGCGCTGGAGACCAACACCACGCCGGTGCCCATCACTTCGGAAATCACACGAGACAAATACGGGTAATGCGTACAACCCAACAACAATGCATCAATGTTGGCCGCAACAATGGGTGCCAGCAATCGTTCGGCCAGCAACATGACTTCGTCGCCACTTGTTTGTCCGCGTTCTACAAACTCGACAAAACCCGGGCACGCCGTTGCCACGAATTCAAGATCTGCATCCACCGCAGCCAATGCACGTTGATAAGCACCAGAAGAAATGGTGCCCACAGTGCCAATTACTCCCACGCGACGCACGCGAGTGGCAACCGCCAACGCACGAGCACCGGGCTCCACCACGCTCACCACTGGTACGGGCAACTCGCGCGACAATTCATCAAATGCTGCGGCCGATGCCGTGTTGCACGCCACCACAATCGCTTTCGCATTGTGGTCGTTGACCAAACTCCAGGCGATCTCGCGCGCGAACTCCCTCACCTCGTGAGCTGGTCGCGGACCATAGGGGTAACGCCCCGTGTCACCGATGTACACCACGTCCTCGGCGGGCAACACATCGATAACGGCACGAGCAACAGTGAGGCCGCCAAAACCGGAATCGAACATTCCGATGGGCCTGTTGTCAATGCCAGTCATTCCGCAAGGCTAGGCGTAGTGTCGTCTCCCATGCTGACAGCCACGCTTCTCGCCCTTTCTGCAGCAGTGCTTCATGCCTCATGGAACCTGTGGGTGAAGCAAAGCGGGGATCGTTGGATTGCCCTGTGGGGCCAAATGACGGTGGGCGGAATCATGTGCGCCATCGTGCTCGTGTTCACGGGGTGGCCCCAGAACTTGACGTGGTGGCCGGTGATTGCAAGCGGCATGATTCACGTGGTGTACGTGCTCACGTTGGCGCGTGCCTACAACATTGGCGATTTCTCGGTCACCTATCCCATTGCGCGTGGCACGGGAGCACTTCTTGCGGCCATTGGTGGAGTGTTGTTTCTCTCCGACAATCTCAGCGCACTGAATCTGCTCGGCATCGCCATTTCAGTGGGCGGCATTTTGTTGCTTGCGGGACGTGCGGACAACAAGCATGTGTTCGCTGCACTTCTAGTCTCCCTCTGCATTGGCGCGTACTCAGTCATCGATGGACACGGATCGCGACTCACCGGTGGCAACTTGTATCCGCTGGTTCTCTTCATCTCCACCGGTGTTTTCGTGAGCGCATATGGTCTCGCCACGCACCGCGCGCGCGACATGGCCTTGGCATTGCGGCTCTCATGGCATCGCTTTGCGCTAGCCGGCGCCGCATCGGTGTTGACGTATTGGATGGTTCTGATTGCCATGCAGAAAGCACCCGTGGGATACGTAACGGCGTTGCGCGAATCCAGTGTGGTGATTGTTGCGCTCGTAGGCACTCGCTACTTGGGCGAATCCGATACGAAACGGCGCGTGATTGCAGCAGGAATAGTGCTGGCAGGACTCGTTGTTCTCATTGTCGGTCGCTGAAAGCAACCACCGCAACATTTAGAAGTAGATGATCTTCTCTGCGGCTGCTTCGGCCTGATCGAGATCGTCGGTGTATGCACCGGTGGAGAGGTACTTCCAACCGCCGTCACACACGATGAACACGATGGTTCCTTCTTCAATCTCGCTAGCCACCTTGACGGCACCAGCAAGAGAAGCACCCGAAGAAATGCCTGCGAAGATTCCGCACTCAGCAACGATGCGACGTGTCCACTCAATGGATTCACGCGGACGCACTACGCGCTTGCGATCGAGAACTTCGCGACCATGCCAGTGGTCGAACACTGGCGGAATGTAACCGTCGTCGAGATTACGCAAACCTTCAACACGCTCACCAAGAGGTGGCTCTACAGCAACAATCTTGATGTCGGGGTTTTGCTCTTTCAGGTACTTGCCAACACCCATGAGCGTGCCGCTCGTACCGAGACCGGCAACGAAGTGAGTGATCTCTGGGCAGTCACGGAAAATTTCGGGACCTGTTGTCTCGTAGTGCGCACGAGGGTTTGCATCGTTTGCGTACTGATACAAGAAACACCATTCAGGATGCTCGGCAGCCATTTCCTGCGCGCGTCGCACTGCACCGTTCGAACCTTCTTCACCAGGAGTGAGAATGATGTCGGCGCCGAACACTTCCAGCATCTGGCGGCGCTCAATGCTCACCGAAGTAGGCATGAGAATGGTGATGGGATAGCCCTTCATCTTGGCGATGGCGGCAAGGGCGATGCCGGTGTTGCCCGACGATGGCTCGATGATGCGCTGACCAGGCATGAGACGGCCCGTGCGCTCGGCATCTTCAATCATCGACTTGGCGATGCGATCCTTCACCGAACCAAAGGGGTTCTGGCTCTCCAACTTGGCTACAAGACGCACGTTGGGGTTGGGCGACAAATTGGAGACATCGACCATGGGGGTGTTGCCGATGAGCTCGAGAGCATTCTGCATCACGAACACGGACCCACCGTTCCTTCTGACATCTGCAATAGACATGTCGCTCCTTTCGGCGCCGCATTGGCGACCCTGTGTGCAACCCAAGGCAACATCGGGCTATTCCCGATAATTCCAGTCGGAATTGTAACCCTTTAAATCCACAGTGTCACCCCCCTACTTATAAGGGTCACAGCGGGTCACACAGGCGAGATGACCTCTTCGGTGATGGTTTCACCCTCAATACGGTATGAGCGAGCCTCGGGGGCCTCACGCATGAGCGTCACAATGATGTAGTGCCAGCCAGGGTCGGGAGCTTGTGCCACATCAGTGGGGCTGGGGTACGCCTCGGTGTGAGTGTGGCTATGCGCACACCCAATGATCTCCAACCCGTCAGCTTCTGCTGCCAACTCGGCGCGCAGATGTTCCTTCGGGTCAATGGTGTACACCTTGGCGCTGTGGGCAATGTTGGTGGTGGGAACGAACCGCACCACTTCATTGGTGTCGGGCTTACCCACCAGCAACCCACACATCTCTTCAGGGAAACAGTCGTACCCGTGCTGGGCCATTGCGGCAATCGCATCGGACGGAACGGAAATGTGCGGCAGTGACATCACCACACACGCTACCGATACCCTTCAATACCCATGGCAAAGAGCCCCAACACCGTTCTGGCGAGCAATCGCAAGGCCCGACACGATTACGAGATTCTCGACGTGTACGAGGCCGGCATTGTGCTGGTCGGCAGCGAGGTGAAAAGCCTGCGGGCTGGCCAGGTCCAATTGGTCGATGCCTATGCGCGTGTGCTCGACGGCGAAGTGTGGCTCGACGGTGTCCATATTTCTCCGTACCAATTCGCCGTGGGCGTGGGTGCGCACGATCCCGATCGCGCCCGCAAACTTCTCATGCACCGCGAAGAAATCGAACGCCTCGGCGACCGCATTGCACGCGAACGCCTCTCCCTCATTCCCCTCGCCCTCAAACTCATCGATGGTCGCGTGAAAGTTGAACTTGCACTTGCGCGCGGTCGCAAAAAGGGCGACAAGCGTCAGGCCATTGCCGAAAAAGATGTGCAACGCGAAATGCAACGCGCTCTCGGCCGCCAACGCAAAGGCATGGATTAGCCACTTCTCGCTTCATGCCGCACACATGGCCGGCATGAAAATTGAAGAATCTCTCGCTGCTGAGCCGTGCTACTTTCCCATCGTGGCCCAGATTCAAGTCAAAAATGTTCCTCAGGAACTACACGACAAACTTCGTGAACTTGCCGATGAAGACGGCTGCAGCATGGGCGACATCATCCTTTTGGCAATTGAACGCGAATTCGACCGCCGTGAGCACTTAAAGAACATCGATGAAATCTTTGCGAATCCGACCGGTCTTCGGGCCACGAAACGGCAACGAAGAGCGCTTATGGCTGAACTCCGTCGTGAACGCGACAGTCGTTGAAAACCATTGACGCCTCTACTCTCATCAACCTGTTTGCGTTTCCTCAATATTTTGAGAAACACCGAGGCCTATTTGAAGAGGAACTAATTGCTCCGGCAATTCTCATACCCGAATTCTTAAACGGGCTTCGAAACTTAGTGTTCCGAAAAGTTATCCCTAGATTCATTGCAGATTCCGCAGTTCAAAAGTTCTCACAATTGGAAATCAAACTGGCAACTTTGGATTCGCATCGATCTGAAATTTGGGACATGCTCCACAATTTCACTCCCTACGACGCAACCTATGTGCTCCTTGCCAATCTCACTGGAACTCAATTAATAACCGCCGATGCACGACTCGCCAGGGCAGCGCAGCGAACCACGGAAGTAATCCTTCTGGAATAAGTAGGGAGAAATTGACTAGTTGTACGAATCTTGGAAATCATTGGCGCATCCGTGCCATACACTGAACTCACACAACCAACCAATGGGGCTGACAGGTTTCGACAGCAGTTTCGTTGTTTGCACGTGCAACCCGAATTGCTCAGATTCGTTAAACGGGGCAAAAAACAGAATTGCCAACGAGCAGTTCGCTCTCGCAGCTTAATTTCTAAGCGGTAGAGAGACATCGTGACCAGCAATGGCGCACGGGGCCAGTTCATCGCAGCCCGGCAACAGAAGCGGTGGATGACGGCGAGAAAGAAAGCTGACGGTGAGAAAGAGCACTGACATGTTGGAAAGACAGCACGCGATCTCGCAAGAGATAACCGACCCGTCGGTGGTGTTGCGTCAGCACTAGAACGGGGATGGTTGTATCACTGGTAAATAGCGCCTGATGGACGGGGGTTCGATTCCCCCCAGCTCCACCATTTGAATACACATCTGAGTGTTGGGCATCTACCGCCGAAACTCTAAGAGTTAGTGTGAATTCCCGTTGTCATCAACACGGGAGCCACAAATGACGATCGATCCATTCAGTGACACGTATGCCGAGGCACGCGAGAAATTTCTTGATGCAGCCAACAATGCCGGGGCCGAGATGTGGTCGTATACGCACCCACTGAAGGGACCCGATGGCGGAATCCTGCAGACCGATTGCGCATGGATTGGAGACCGAGATGCGACCAAGGTTCTCGTTTTGGTCTCGGGCACCCATGGTGTCGAGGGTTATTGCGGCTCGGGTGCACAGGTTGATTGGTTGCGTCGCCGTGAATATGCCCTGGTGGGCGCCGACACCGCTGTGTTGTTGATTCATGCCATCAATCCGTATGGCTTTGCGTGGAAGCGCCGCGTCACCAACGAGAACGTGGACATGAACCGCAACTTCATCGACTTCTCTGCACCACTTCCGGTGAATGCGCTGTATCACGAACTTGCCGATGCGTTGGCCCCCACCGATTGGAGTGAGGAATCACAAACCGCAGGTCGTGCTCAGATCCTCGCGTTTGCGCGGAAATACAGTTTCGAAGCGATGGCGCAAACGGTGAGCGGTGGTCAATACACGAATCCCGATGGCCTCTTCTATGGTGGTTCGGAACCCACGTGGTCGCGACTCACCCTGGAGTCGATCTTCAACGAGCATCTGTCTCAGGCGCGGATTATCGGCATCGTCGACTACCACACCGGCCTCGGTCCCATCGGCTACGCCGAACCCATCATCACCACTCCCCCGGGTTCTCGCGAATCAGAGCGCGCACTGCAATGGCACGGACTTGCTGCGAAGGTGATCGGCGCCGGAGATTCGGCATCGGCAGAAATTGCTGGTGACTGGCTGTGCTCAGCGCCACATCTTCTCTCGCACGCACAAGTGACCGGCATTTCCTTGGAGTACGGAACCGTTGATTCCAATCAAGTGCTCGCAGCGCTCATGGCCGACAACTGGGTTCATAACTACGGCGACCCACTCAGTCCGCAGGGTCAGGAGATTAAGGCAGCCATCTTCGGTGCATTCTTCATTGACACCGATGAATGGCGCGGAATGGTGCTCGGGCAATCACTCATGACCGTTCGCCAATCCATCAACGGACTTGCACAAGCAACTAATCAGAGGTAGGCCACTCGAATGAAGATCTCGGTCAACGGCGTCAATCTCTTCATTGAGGTTTTGGGGCCGAAGCTCGTGCCCCAGGGTTCCACAATGGTGGAACGCCCCACAGTTCTTGCGTTACATGGCGGCCCGACCGATCACGCGCACATGATGGCCATGGTTGCGCCACTGGTAGATGTTGCTCAGGTGGTGTTGTACGACCACCGTGGCTGCGGGCGCAGTGAACACGGCGACCCGTCTCTCTGGCGCATGGAACAATGGGCCGACGATGTCCCCGCTGTGTGCGATGCACTCGGCATCGAAAAGCCCATCGTCTTCGGCCATTCATTTGGCGGAATGGTGGCGCAAATGTACGCGGCGCGTCATCCAGGCCACGCGTCAAAACTGATTTTCGCCGGCACTGGCCCACGATTCGATGTGAACATGTCAGCTGAAGGCTTCCGCAAACAAGGGGGCGACATTGCAGCCGAAGCATGGTCGGCATGGCTGGCCAACCCCACCGCAGAAACAACGGCCAACTTCGGAACTCACTGTCGCCACCTGTACACGGTTTCCCGGAAGATGGATCCCGAAGTGGAAGCCCGCACGGTCACCAACATTGCATTGTTGTTTGACTTCTTCGCCCGAGAAATCAAACGCTTCGACGTCACGAACATACTTACTGCTGTCACTGAACCAGTTCTGATTCTTGGCGGCCAAGAAGATCCCGTCATGCCGCCCACCTATCAAGATGCACTTGAATCAGCACTGGTCAATGCGACCGTCAGCCGCGTGAATTTCCCGCAGTGTGGTCATGCAATGGCGGCCGATGCCCCAGCAGCATTGGCTGAGGCGCTGCGGTCTTTCGTACTTCCCTAATCAATCATCTGGTGAACGGTGAACGGAAGTTCGATTTCTGAAATATTCGTCACCGGCTCGTCATATGTGTCACGGACAAAGAACACCACTTTGTAATCACCGTTGGGCAGGTCGGCAGTGGGGTGCGCGTTGCGCTTGAGTGCCGACGGAAGATC
>JALQYL010000004.1:31952-56391 GCA_023254135.1 Ilumatobacteraceae bacterium
GACAGGGCCGGTGTCTGTGTTCCACACGTAGTGGCTGTGTGTCACGTCGTACACACCAATCCAATAGCCAGCCGCATCTGATGCATCGGTGTCATCGGCCCAGCCGTATTGGAACTTGATGGTGCCGTCCAGCGGATTACCCACAATGCGCACAAACGCACCGTGGTCGGTTTCCACAATTGGTCTTGCTGCATGCGTGACCGATGGTGCAACCACGTTTACTCCGGCCAACACTGTGAGCGCAACTGCGCTTTGGATGGTCTTCTTGATGTTCTTCATTGCATCACTTCCCTGTTACTCGGACGAATTTTGTCGTCACACCAAAAGGGTGCCAATGAAGACGGGAATTATGAAGACACACACCTCCCTCACCCACGTGAGGTGTGTCCCTACTTCTCAGAGAAGGCTGAGAGCCAGTCCGGCGAGAGCCGCGTGGTACGAGACCATGATGCCCACTGAATGCCACGCGCGTGGCTTGACGAAGCGCGTTTCGGCGATGAGCGAATCAGACGCCATGAAAATGAGGGCACCGGCAATGGCGATTGCATTGCCGCTAGCGATAGCACCCACGGCCATCGCAGAGATCACCACCATGTACACACAGACGGGCAGCACCAGTTCATTGTGACCTGACGTACGGATTGCTGAAACGAAACGTCGAGCGAGAACCGATGCGAGAGGTACTGCAATAACGACGCCAACGATGAGGCGAGATGGCGTTGTCTCCCCCGTAAAGAAACTGACTGTGAAAAGAATTTGTGCAGTGGCAAACGATGCGAGGCCGGGAACAAAGGCATCTTTGGGCAACATGAGAAACACATCTCCAGCAATACAGAATGCGAATGCCGCAAGACGCCAACCCCACGGCGCATCATGCGCCACGTTGAATGCAAGAGCCGCAAGCAACACGGCAAAAGTTGCAGCTGGCTTGCTGACGTATTCCAGAACATCTGATTGCTTCGCCACAGCAACCCAATTGATCACGGCAAACATTGCAGCGAGCGCGAGAAATATGGACGAGGCCTGTGTCATGCGCACAGTCTCCCAGACTCGTTTGATGACGGCGTGAACCATATGAAGTACCCTCGTATTTCAGTGAATACCGACATATCCCATACTGAAGAAACGCATGATTCCCACAATCATGAAAAGTCCAAGGTGGGCACTGCGGCCCTCACTCTTGGCGCATTAGGCGTGGTGTACGGAGACATTGGCACCAGTCCGTTGTATTCATTGAAGGAGGCCTTCAACGAGAGTTCGCACATCATGACCGTGGACAAAGTGAACGTGTACGGCGTGTGTTCCCTTGCATTCTGGGCACTCATCATCATCATCTCGGTGAAGTACCTCATGTTCGTGATGCGCGCCGACAACAAGGGCGAAGGCGGCATTCTGGCTCTCACCGCCTTGGTGATGCCAAAGACTGGCTCTGCACGAAAAGCCGGCATCTTGGTGGCATTGGGCGTGTTCGGCACATCGCTGTTGTACGGCGATGGTGTGATTACTCCTGCAATTTCGGTGTTGAGCGCAGTGGAAGGTTTGGAGCAAGTTTCCACTTCGTTTACGGACTGGGTGATGCCTATTTCCATTGCAATCATCGTTGGATTGTTCTTGGTGCAAAAGCGCGGAACAGGTGGCATCGGCAAAGTGTTTGGCCCCATCATGATGATCTGGTTCGCCACCATTGCAGTTCTTGGCGCTTCAAAGTTGATTGGTGCACCAGGAATTCTCGAATCCATCAATCCCATCTATGCATTCCGTTACTTCACACATGAATCAATGAAGGCATTCCTGTCATTGGGGTCCATCTTTTTGGTAGTCACCGGTGGTGAGGCGTTGTATGCAGACATGGGCCACTTTGGCCGCAGGCCCATCACGTTGGGCTGGTACGGCATGGTGTTGCCATCGCTGGTGCTGAACTACTGGGGCCAAGGTGCGTACCTGTTGGAACACACTGGCGAACGCCCCGAGAGCATCTTCTTCGAGATGGCGCCGAGGGCAGTGTTGTTGCCGTTGGTGATTTTGGCAACGTTTGCCACCATCATCGCATCGCAGGCCCTTATCTCTGGCGTGTTCTCCCTCACTGCCCAAGCAGTGCAGTTGGACTACTTGCCACGCATCAAGATTCACCATACGTCGCAACATCACCAAGGTCAGATCTATGTGCCGTTGGTGAACTGGGTTCTCATGGTGGCATGTGTTGGTTTGGTGATCGGCTTCCGCACCTCCACCAACTTGGCGGCGGCATATGGCATTGCAGTCACCATGACCATGGCCATCACCACGCTCATCTTCTTCCGCGTGATGGTGGACAACTGGGGTTGGAGCAAGGTGAAGGCATTCGCCATTGCAATTCCGTTGTTCATCATTGAATTGGGTTTCCTGGGGGCCAACCTCATCAAGATTCCACACGGTGGTTGGTTCGCACTTGCCGTGGGTGTGTTGCTCATGGTGCAGATGCAAACGTGGCGTCGTGGTCGCGGTTTGGTGGCCGAGCGCATCAAGCGTGGTGATCAGGATCTTGAATTGTTCCTCGACGAAACCGTGGACATCAAGCGTGTGAAGGGCACCGCAGTGTTCTTGTTCAAGGAAGTAGGTAAGGCTCCACCGGCATTGGTGAACAACCTGCGCCACAACAAGGTGTTGCACGAAACCACTTTGATTGTGGCCGTGAAGACCGACAGCCAGCCACGCGTAGACCCAGCGCACCGCAGCGACGTATCTCGTGTTGCACCGGGCGTATTCCAGGTGGAATTGAAGTTCGGATTCATGGAAGAACCCAATGTGCCAATGGCATTGTCAACCATCGAGTTCCGAGGACTCGAATTCCATGCCGACGAAGCCACGTACTTCATTGGTCACGAATCGATTATCGCGGGCAAGGCTCCAGGCATGAACCCACTAGCTGAGCACCTGTTCGTGTTCTTGAACCGAGGCGCCGATAGCGCTGTTCGATTCTTCAATCTTCCCACCGACCGCGTGTTCGAAGTTGGTGTTCGCGTAGAGATTTAATTTGCGAACTTTTTGGTTCGCGAATTACTACTACTACTTCTTCGTGCGGATGACGCCGTCTTTCACGGCGGCTGCTGCCACTGCTGGAGCAACGCGCTCAACGATTGTCTTGTCGAACACCGATGGCACCACGAACTCTGGTGACAACTGAGCGTCTGTCACTGACTCGGCAATCGCGATTGCGGCTGCAAGCTTCATGTTCTCGGTGATGTCGGTGGCGTTTGCATCGAGTGCACCACGGAAGATGCCAGGGAATGCAAGCACGTTGTTGATCTGGTTCGGGTAGTCACTACGGCCGGTAGCCATAACAGCGGCAAGTCCGTCACACTGCTCGGGGCGAATTTCTGGATCCGGGTTTGCCATGGCAAACACCAGAGGATTCTTGTTCATGGAGCGCACTTCGGCTGCGGTGATGAGGTTGGGACCGCTCACGCCGATGAACACGTCGCTGCCCTTCATCACGTCTGCGATGGAACCCATCTTGCGTGACTGGTTGGTGTTGTTGGCGAACCACTCTTTTGCAGAGTTCATTTCGCTACGGCCCGAGTACACGGCACCAATGCGGTCGCAACCGACAATTTCGCCTACGCCAGCGTTGAGCAAGATTTTGCCAATGGCCACACCTGCTGCGCCCATACCAGCAATAACGACGGAAAGGTCTTCCATCTTCTTGCCGGTGATCTTGAGTGAGTTCCACAATGCAGCGAGAGTTACCACTGCGGTGCCGTGCTGGTCGTCGTGGAAGACAGGAATGTCAAGGCTGGCGCGAAGGCGTTCTTCAATTTCGAAACACTCAGGGGCCTTGATGTCTTCAAGGTTGATACCACCGAACGTGGGGGCAATGCGCTCGACGAATTCAACAACCTCGTCTGCGGTTGCTGCGTTGATGCATACGGGGAAACCATCGACCCCACCGAATTCTTTGAACAGAAGAGCTTTGCCTTCCATCACGGGCATTGCACCTTCTGGACCAATGTCGCCAAGACCTAGCACTGCGGTGCCGTTGCTCACGATGGCTACCGTGTTCTTACGAATGGTGTATTCGTACGACAGGTCGGGATTCTTCTCAATTGCCGTACAAATGCGTGCCACACCAGGCGTGTATGCCATGGACAAGTCATCGCGGTCGTTCACTGGCGTGGTGGTGATCACTTCCACCTTGCCACCTTCGTGCATGCGGAACGTGCGGTCCCACCAGTCGAGAAGCGTGACACCCTTGAGCGCCTTCACGGCGGCAACAATTTCTTGCTGGTGTTCCTCGTTGCGGCACTGCACAACAAGGCTGCGGCGCAACACGGGGCCGCGCACGTCGAAACCGTCGAGAGCGCCGATGTTGCCACCGGCCTCACCAATAGCGACACACAAGCGTCCGAGGCTGCCAGGCACGTTGTCGAGCTGGCAATCGAGGGCGATGGAATAGGCGGCGTTAGGAATAGTGCTCACAGAACATAGAAGGCTATTCGCACTACCTTCAGACCCCACGCCGATTTACAGATTCCTGTGGATAACTACCCCTCGGTAACGCCCAGCACCCCAGTTTTCAAGGGCTGTCAGGCAGAATAGGCACGTGCTCACCGTTCCCTTGTCCATTCTTGATTTGGCCTCCATTGGCGAGGGCGAAACGCTGAAGGACACCTTCGACGGATGTGTGGCCGTGGCACAGAACGCTGAACGTTTGGGTTACACCCGCATTTGGTACGCCGAGCACCACAACTCCGAGACAATTGCTTCGTCATCGCCGGCGGTGCTCATTGCCCATGTGGCGGCACACACCAACAAAATTCGCTTGGGGTCGGGTGGCGTGATGCTCCCCAACCATTCACCTCTCACCATTGCCGAGCAGTTCGGCACTCTGGCCACCATTCATCCAGGTCGCATTGACTTGGGTTTGGGTCGCGCCCCCGGCACTGACCAGGTCACCGTCAATGCGATGCGCCGCGATGTGCGCGCCGCAGAGCACTTCGCTGAAGATGTGCTCGAGTTACAGGCGTTTCTCGGTGAGGCCTCACGCGTGCCCGGAGTGGTGGCCATGCCGGGCAAGGGCACACACGTGCCTCTCTACATTCTGGGTTCATCGTTGTACGGCGCACAGTTAGCCGCACTGTTGGGATTGCCATTTGCGTTTGCCTCGCACTTTGCGCCGCAACATTTGCACACTGCCTTGCGTGTGTATCGCGAACGCTTCACTCCATCTGCCGTGCTTGACAAGCCATATGCCATGGCAGCCATGGGTGTGATTGCAGCAGAGACCGAAGCATCTGCATTCAAACAGTTCGAACGGCGTCGTCGCGGTTTCGTACGCCACCGACTACAGCGCCCCGGAATGCCGAAGCTCACCGACGAAGAGGTTGATGCATTCCTGCGCACGCCACAAGCAGCGTCCATCGACGAGATCTTTACGTATTCAGCCGTGGGCACTCCCGACCGCGTGGTGCAACTGGTGAAGGAATTCCAAGAGGCGACCCAGGTGGATGAAGTCGTCACATCGCACCACGCGGAGAACACCGCCATGCGAATTCGCAGTCTTGAATTGCTCGCCGAAGCGGCCGGTTTGTCGCCGCACAAATAAGGGACACACAGAAACAAAGGACAGAAAATGATTGAAGAAGTAGTGGAAAAGTGGCACGCATACATGCGCGGCAAGCTAGATGGCGGGCTCGACGTGTTGTTGGCTGAAGACTGTGTGTTCTATTCCCCCATCGTGTTCTCACCACAGGTGGGCAAGGAGATCACCAAGATGTACCTCACCGCCGCAAGCCAAACGTTGCCCGGCGACAAAAAGAATGAGTCAAGCAACAAGCCCGATGATGCTGGCAAGTTCCGTTACGTGAAAGAAGTAATGAGCGGCAACACGGCGGTTCTGGAATTCGAGACCACCGTTGAAGGTAAATATGCAAACGGCGTGGACATAATTACATGCAACGACGCCGGACAAATCGTGGAGTTCAAGGTGATGTTCCGTCCGTTGCAGGCCATCAATGCGGTCCACCGTCAAATGGGTGCCATGCTGGAAAAGATGAAGCCTGCGTAATTACTTCTTCAACTTGTTGGCCGCAAGGTTGACGATGTTCCACCATTGAGTTTCGTCCATAAGCGCAAGCGTTCCAGTAGGTGCGGCGTCGCCGACTTGAATAACCATTAACACCTTGCCAAACCGCGCAATGGTGGTGCGACTGATGGAGCCAAACTTCTCCCCTTTTGTGCCCGAAGGTGGAGTGAGTTGCTGACTGAAGCTCACTGATTCATCACCGATGTTCTTGTCAGTTACCAAAGTCATTGTGCTCACGGCACCATTTTCATCGGTGGTGGTGACGTTGTCGCATTCCGTTACGGCTTCGCGCGCGGTGGCAAAGTATTCCTCCACATCAGCGTTGCTCCACGCTTGCAGACGCAACATGCTGGCACCATTCCCACCGCCATGGGGTTTGGTCATTTCGACATCTGCGCCGGCATCTCCAGCCAAGCCCACAAGCGGTGCTGCTGTTGACTCAGCCTGCTTGCACCACACCGATGGATCGATGGAGGGATTCTCGTTTCCACGTGTTTCAAATATTTGCCGTTGCGACTCTTCCCAACCCGCTGGCATGTCTGTTACTGACAACAGCGCGTCAGAAAGTTCCTTTGTGGACCTGAATTTGCCATTGCCATCCGTCTCTTTGGTGCACGCGGAAAGCGAAATAGCTATGAGGGCAAAGGAGACAGCAACACGACGTTTCATGTGCGCCATCTAAGCGCACGTAAATCGTGGCTACGCCTTACATATGTACCAATGCGAATGAATCATCATTCGCCAATGAGTTCTTTGCGAAGTTCGCGCTTCAAGAACTTGCCGGTGGCATTGCGTGGAATGGGTTCATCGCGGAACCACACCTTCGACGGAATCTTGTATGACGACAACGATGACTTCAGGAATTCGCGAAGCTCTGCTTCGGTGAGAGATGCTCCCTCAGCCAGCACCAACACCGCAGCCACTTCTTCTCCCAAACGCTCGTCGGGAATACCGAACACGGCGGCCTCCTGCACGGCGGGGTGATGGTAGATGGCTGCCTCCACTTCGGTGCAGTACACGTTCTCGCCGCCACGCAACACCATGTCTTTGGCGCGGTCAACAATGAAGATGAAACCGTCTTCGTCGATGCGTGCGATGTCACCGGTGTTCAGCCAACCGTCTTTGATGGAATCTGCCGTAGCTTCTTCACGGTTGAGGTAACCCTTGATGACAATGGCGCCCTTCACACAGAGGATTCCCACGGTGTTGGGTCCTGGGGGCAAGGTGTTTCCTTCTTCGTCGATCAACTTCACATCAAGCGTTGGAACAGCGGGGCCACATGAATCGGGCTTCGCCAAGTACAACGCATTGGAGTTTGCGGTGATGATGCCGCAGGTTTCGGTCATGCCGTAGCCGGTGGAAGGGTTGCCCTCTTTGAGAGCACCCTTGATTTTGTGCACCAGGTCCGGCTGCACAGCTGATCCTCCGCCAGCAAGACCCTGCAATGACGAGACGTCGCGAGTGTTCCAATCAGGGTGCAAGAGAAGCTCGCGACCCATGGTGGGCACTCCGGAAAAGTTGGTGACTCGTTCACGTTCGATGAGTTCGAGTGCGCGACCTGCATCCCACTTGTAGGTGAACACGATCTTTGCTCCACCCACTGTTGCAGCGTGAAGAATGCAATTGCACGCAGTCACATGGAACAACGGAGTGGGCGCCATGAACGCTGTGGGGTACACAACATCGCGTGGCTTCGGAGCTTCCATCTCGCCAGCAGCAATCGCCTTGGCTTCTGCCAATGCTGTTGTGGCAGACATGGCAGCAAGGTTGAGAATGTTGTTGACAGAACCACGGTGCGTCAGTTGAGCACCCTTCGGGAAACCTGTGGTGCCCGAGGTGTAGAAGATGGTTGCGTCGTCATCGGGATCAATCACGGCCGGCGGAAGCGAGCCGGGGTCTGCTTCAGCCATCACTGCGTCCCAGGTCGTGCAGTCATCTCCGATCACGCGCGATGAACGCACCGTGATGATGTGCATGGGCTTTACATTCTCGATTTGCTGCAGTCGTTCAAGACGCTCGTCGTCGGCAATGAGAACCATTGGCTCACTGTCATTGAGTGCGTATTCCATTTCTGGCGCGGTCCACCAAGCATTCATTCCCACCAATGCGGCACCAAGCGACACTGATGCCCAATACGTGACCACCCATTCGGGATAGTTGCGCATTGCGAGACCGACACGAGTACCGCGAGTGACACCGTGCGCCACCAAATGGGCCGCCAGCTTTCGCACCTGCACATGAACGTCGTTGTACGTGTAGCGCTCGTCCTCGTAGACGATGTAATCCTTTTCCGCATGTGCGACCGTGTTTTCCCAGATGGCGCGCATGTGCGGAGGTGCATTCACGTATGCCTTCAGCTGAGAACCTCGCACCTCGGTGTATGCGGTGGCAAAAGGTGAACCTTCTGCTGCCAACTCTTCGCGTGCGGCCAAATAATGACGAATCATGGCCCGATTTTTGTCTATTGGCGGCTGTTTCGGCGTGTTGGAGCAACTTTTGCGAGTTTCATCACAATCCACGTCGTCCCCAGTGCCGTACATGTGCCCAGCACCCAGCCAGCAAGCACATCGGACAGCCAATGCACATTGAGAGCCAGTCGGCTCCACCCCATCAGGCTGATCAGAACTCCCGCTGCGCCGTAGACCCACATGGCAGCACGCTTACTGGAGATGTTCATGGAGAAAACGATGGCAACGGCCACCACCAGGCTTGTGGTGTTTGCCATGTGGCCAGAGGGAAAACTGCCACCGGCCGCACCTGCCAACCACTCGGCGCGTGGCGGTCGGGCTACGCCGAAATACGACTTCGAAGTAGCTGTGAGAACATCATTCACTTGTAGAGCAAGCATGGGAATGGCAGCAAGTGCCACCGATTGGTATTTCGCGAACAGCGCAACACCAACCATGAGCGCAAGAGGAATGAGGATCGACGACACTCCCCATCGCGTGTACACCTTGGCGAATGAGATGAGAAACGGGTGGTCGACAAAAAATCGCCACACGCGTTCATCAAGACTGCCCAGTGCTGCAGAGAACATTGGCAGTGATTACAACTTGTCGGCGGGGTAATCGGCATACGACGCCTTGAACACACCTTGGTTCAGCAACACTGTTGCAACCAATGATCCCGTTGCGGGGTCGGTGATGTACGTGCGTGTCCACCAATTCTCAACGCGGCGACTTTGACCAAGACCCACAATTTCATGGACCAGTTCATATTCGTGATCCACGAACAACGGACCGTTGACGATACGCACCTCGAGATCAATGAACAAACCGACTGCCGGGCCTCGTGCCTTGCCGACGCCGCCTGCCTTGTGCGCGAGAACGCTCACCATCTCGGTGGGAATTATCGCCTTTCCCCATGGTGAGTCACCCGTGTACCAAGGCGAAGGTTCGGTGATCACTTTCAATTTGTCGTTCAGTGAGAAGGGATACAGGTGACCATTGTTTTCATCAAAACTCATGGACACTCTGCGAGGTTCGCTCTTCTCACCGATAAACATCTGGTCGATGATGTGCAACTCACCGGCTTCCTTGGCCGAGGCAAGTCGCCTGTCGAGTTCCGTTTCGGGATGATTCGGACCTACGGTCATGGTGCCCGACAGTACGGAATTTCCGTCGTTCTTCACTGCACCAATGCGCGCCGATGCCTGCGATACACGAGTTGCTGTCGCCTGCACCTCTTCGCCCTCTATCACCATGTTCTCAAAATGTGAACTGATGCATCCGTGCGCAAACCAGTCGGCACCCCACAACGCAATGCCCAATGGGTCGAATTGACTGAAATGTGTTGGCCCCTCGATGGGTGCGCCGCGCAGTCCCAATTTGTCGGCGGTCGCCTCATCGTGAACACTTGCATGACCGTCGTATTCCTGCTCGGCCAACATCTGGTGTGGCGCACGGAACGGACCGGTGATGGTGATTTCGTTGTCAAATGCCTGTGAGGTCATGCTCCATTGTCGCAGACCCATGGCGCGAGAACTACGGTTCAGTTGATGGCATTTCTTGGCATGACTGTTGTTGACTCACACGTCCATTTGTTGCCTGGCCGACTAGGCGAGAAGGTGCGCGCCTTTTTCGATGCGGGGATCGGCACCAGCACTCCCCTCGCATATCCGAACAATCACGATGTGGTGGTGAATTCGTTGCACCACGAGGGTGTCGACGAGATCTGGACGTTGCCGTATGCACACAAACCCGGCGTTGCTCGTGGCCTCAACGAGGCTGCCTGTGACACCGTGCGGCAGTTCGTCGATGCACCACTGTCCATCGTGGGTGGCCTCACCGTGCACCCCGGAGACGATGATGCGGTATCAATCGTCTCCGACGCTGTTGACAATCTTGGTTTGCGCGTATTGAAACTTCATTGTTCGGTGGGGTCGTTTCTCGTCTCTGATGCACGATTGCACCCGGTGTACGCGTTTGCCAACGAACGCAGGTTGCCAGTGGTGATTCACCTAGGGCACAACGTGAACGGCAAGACCGAGGCCGATGAGTTGCCTGCGATTGCGGCCATAGCCGACGCATTTCCCAACATGCCACTCATCCTTGCCCATTGTGGACATCATTCGGCACCCGCTGCGTTGCAACTCATGCTCCAACATCCAACGTTGCACGCAGATCTCACACCAGTGGTGCGAGAGTTTCCCGAAGTAGACGCATCTCATCTCGAATTGTTGGCGAATCGCATTCTCTTCGGCAGTGACGCACCAAATACGGCTATCAGCGTGACCCAATGTTTGCGATGGATGAGCGACATGAACCTCAGCGATGAGGCATGCATATCAATTCTTGGAGCCAACGCCCAGAGGCTCATTGCCAACGTAGTGGCGTTATAACTACTGACCGTTGGACACACGCTCGGCGCGCAATGCAGAGCGGCGCACTTTGCCAGCATCGTCGCGCAATGCGAAATCAACGAATTCGAAGGTGCGGGGCACTTTGTAGATAACGAGTCGCTCGCCCAAGAATGATTTGAGCTCCTCTTCCGACACTTCGGAAGTATCAGCTTCCACAATGGCGTGTACCGTGCTGCCCTTGTCTTCATCAGGCAAACCGATAACGGCACATGACTTCACAGCAGGGTGTTCTTGAATGGCTGATTCAATTTCTGCCGGATAAATGTTTGCGCCGCCGGAAAGAATCATGTCTGCGGCACGGTCACCCAAGTACAGGTATCCATCGGTATCGAGATACCCCATGTCACCAAGTGATTCCCATCCGCCTTCCAATGTGCGGGCGGTCGCACCGACATATTTGTACGTAGGGGTTTCGCGTGGACTACGCATCCACACCTCACCCATTTCTCCGGCGGGCAAATCTACGCCATCTTCATTGGTGATGCGCACGGTGCCCGCAGTTGGTTTACCCACTGAGCCGCGATGCGCCAACCACTCAGCACCAGTGATCACAGTTGCAATTTGTGCTTCAGTACCTGCATACAACTCGAAGATGCGCTCTGCGCCCAACCAATCGATCCACGCTTGTTTCAACCACTCAGGACATGGCTCAGCAAGATGCCACACCACTCGCAAACTGCTGAGGTCATAGGCAAAACGCTCATCATCGGGCAAGCGCAGGATGCGTTTCATCATGGTGGGCACCATGTACAACACACTTCCCTTGTGATCTTGTATCGCCTGCAACGTTGCAGCAGCATCAAAACGCGGAAGCAACACAACGTGCAAACCGTTCAACAATGCCTGACAACTCCACACTGCAGGACCGTTGTGATACAGCGGACCAGGCATCACCAAACAACCACCTGGGTCCATCATGAGTGGCGGCTGAGCCGTCTCGTCCATCTCGGCAGGGTCACCCGAAACGATGAGTTTGGGACGACCCGTGCTGCCTCCAGAGGTCGGCGCTTTCCACGCTTGCGACACCACATAGGGAAGGTGCGAAGCATCAGCATCAGGCGCCCGAAAACCCACCGGCAAACACGTACGACCAGCAATAGATCCTTCCGGCACACCAATTACGGCCGATGGGTTGGCTAGTTCGATGATGGCATCAAGTTCCCGCTGCGGAAGTCGAGACGAAATGGGTTGAGGCGTTGCACCCAATCGCCAAATGCCCACGTATGCGATGAAGAAGTCGATGCTGTTTGGCACGGCGACGGTGACCATGTCACCTTCTTTCACACCGACATTCGAGAGGTGCACCGCAAGGTTGTAACCGGCTTTGATGAGCTCGCTGCGCGTCATGGACTCATTGGCGCAGGTGATCGCTTTTGCGTGCGGTGCCTCAGTGGCCAACTTCTCTAGTTGCTTGATGAACGAGATCATTCTTTGTTTCTAGTGGAAAAATGGCGCGAGATCGCCACTGGGAGTTTCACAACAGCAACGACACCAACGGAACAGTGAGAAACCCGCACAAGGTGCCAATGCCCACCATGAATGCGACCACGTCCTCGTTCAATCCTCCGCCCACTGCCACCACCCCAGCGGTCACCATGGGCGGCATGGAGGCTTCAAGAATGGATGATTCCCACGCAATCGATGGGAGATGACCGGAGATATATGCCGTTGCAATCAACGCTGCGGGAATCGCAACCATCTTCACCATCAGGCCCGTAACCGCAGGGCGCAACACGGTGCGATTCACTCGTAAAGAAAACCGCAATCCGAGTGCACCCATGGCAACGGGGCCCACCGTCTTTCCGACCGCATCGAACACCTCGTACATGCCATCAGGGATGTGCACGTATCTTCCGGGGAAACTGAGAACGAGCGCAATGAACGGCATGAACCGTACGAGTCTCTTTCCGATGGATACAACGTTGAAGTCACCACCGCCATATCGGCTCACGACGAAAGAGCCGTACACCGCAAGCCCGAGGAACGTACCGAGCTGGTCGTAGGCAATCGCAGAAGTTGTGTGATCGCCGCCAAGAAGACCTTCCACCATGCCAAGACCCAAGAAACTGGTGTTTCCCAACACGCCCACCATCAACAGCGCGCCGGTCGTGGATGCATCCCATTTCTGTTGGCGTGAAATCACGAGAATGACCGCCATGCACGAGAGCATCACGGACCATGCAATTGCGACAGGGGTGAGCATGGCGCTGTTGATGGACATGCGGGATATTTTTGAAAACACCAGCACGGGCAGTGCGAATTTCACCACGTATTGGTCAGCGCCGTGAATCACCTTTGGTGAAACCGGTATGCGGGAATGGATGAGCCAACCCAGTAGAAAAGCTCCGATGACAACCGCAATCACCATGCCGAAACTACTAGGGGCACCCGGGCGAATGCCGTGCAATTGGTTGTGACCGTTGAACAATGTGGAACAATTTCGCATGGCTAGTCAGCAGCACACACTTGTCTCCCCCATTCTCGGCACTGTCTTCAAGGTGAAAGTTGTCGTGGGTGAAGAGGTGCGCGCGAACCAAGAAATCGTGATTCTGGAAAGCATGAAGATGGAGCACCCTGTGGAAGCAGGCGTGGACGGCACGATTTCCTCCATCGCTGTCTCCGAGGGCGACACCATTGCTGCGGGACAACCACTGATCACCATTACCCCGGGAGTGGTCAACGCATATTCCTCCGAGGACAACGCTTCATTGTCTCCATCAACAGAACGTAGCGACTTGGCTCGATACAACGAGCGTCGCCATCTCACCACCGATGCTGCCCGGCCTGAAGCCGTTGCTCGTCGGACAGCAAAAGGTCAGCGCACTGCACGCGCGAACATCGCCGACCTCGTGGATGACGGATCATTCATTGAATACGGATCATTTGCGATTGCCGCGCAGCGACAGCGCAGAGAATTGGATGATCTCATTCGCAACACACCCGCCGATGGTCTGGTGGGTGGACTTGCGTCAGTGAATGCGAAGGAGTTTGGCGAAGATGCAGCGCGTATTGCCGTTGCCTCCTATGACTACACGGTGCTCGCCGGCACACAAGGTTTCTTGAATCACCGCAAGAAAGATCGCTTGTTTTCCGTTGCCGAACAATTGCGCACGCCGTTCGTTTTGTTCGCAGAAGGTGGCGGTGGTCGACCTGGAGACACCGATGCTGCGGGCGTGGCCGGTCTCGATGGTCCAGCGTTCGCACTGTTCGCTCGATTATCCGGACTTGTCCCGTTGGTGGGCATCACGTCGGGTTACTGCTTTGCAGGAAACGCTGCATTGTTGGGGTGTTGTGACGTGATCATTGCAACGGAGAACTCGAACATTGGTATGGCTGGCCCCGCCATGATTGAAGGCGGCGGTCTCGGCGTGGTGAAGCCAACCGACATTGGTCCAATTGAAGTGCAAACACATAATGGCGTGGTCGATGTTCGCGTGGCGGATGAGGCCGAGGCGGTCGCGGCCGCAAAGAAGTATTTGGGATTCTTCCAAGGGGCAACCGTCCATTGGGAACGGCACGACGATACGACCCTGCGCACACTGATACCCGAACAGCGCACACGCGTCTACGACGTTCGTACCGTCATCAACGCACTGGCCGACATTGACTCTGCGCTTGAGTTGCGGCCTACGTTTGGCATCGGCATTCTCACCACTTTGATGCGTATCGAAGGCAAGCCCGTGGGCGTGATTGCGAACAACCCTGCACATCTTGGTGGCGCAATAGACGCAGATGCGGCCGACAAGGCATCACGATTCATTCAATTGTGCGATGCCTATGACATTCCCATTGTGAGTCTGTGCGACACACCGGGATTCATGGTGGGCCCGGAAGCCGAGCACTCGGCACAGGTACGCCACTTTGGTCGCATGTTTGTCACCGCAGCCAGCATCACCGTGCCATGGACCACCATCGTGTTGCGCAAGGGTTACGGCCTGGGCGCCATGGCGATGGCAGGCGGTGGTTTTCATTCCAATGCCATGACAGTGTCGTGGCCCACTGGTGAGTTCGGCGGCATGGGACTGGAAGGCGCCGTGCGTTTGGGCTACAGCAAGGAATTGGCCGCCATCGAAGACGACGATGAACGCGCAACTTTGGAGGCAAAGCTGGTCGCACGCGCATACGAACACGGCAGTGCGTTGAACATGGCGAGCCACGTGGAAATTGACGACGTGATAGACCCCGCAGAAACACGAGCACGAATTCTCAGCATCATTGGATCCACGAAATCGTGGCGCGCTCGTGATGGCAAGAAACGTCCGATGGTGGACAGTTGGTGAATATCAGAACGCAGCAAGAGCTGCGCGCAACTGATCAGCCAATTCAGTATCGGTGACGACATCACCGTCAGCGGCCATCTTCTCGTGAATTCCAGAAGCAGTGACCGCACCCACCACGGTGTTACCGAAGAATCCCATGAGGGCGACAATTTGTTCACTCACACGCTTTCCTCCGCCTGGCCCCGGAGTGACACTGACCACCATCACCTTCTTCTCCCGCAGAACTCCTTGACCCATGGGACGGCTCAACCAATCAATCGTGTTCTTGGTGAGCGCTGAATATGAGCCGTTGTATTCAGGGGCAGCAAAGACAATTCCATCCGCTTCTGCCACGGCTGCACGCAACGCCACCACCGACTCTGGCAACGCTTCACCTTCGAGGTCTTGGTTGTAGAACGGAACATCGGAGAGATCGAACAAGGCGATGTTCATTCCAGCTGGCGCATAAGTGGGCAACGAGTTCAACACACGTGTGTGAAAAGAAGCCGAACGAGTGGAACCAGAAAAAGCAACCAGGGTAGTCATCGTCGTTGAACGATACGGAGTCCACGCTCGGTATCCCACATGGTGACAACCAGTTGTTCAGCCACCACTTCGACGAGATGAACTTTTTGAATATCGATCCCAAAGAACGAACCTTCACCAGGGTTGTCTGGTCGCCAGGTTGCTGCTTGCGCTGGATCAACAACTTGAGCCACACCTGAGACCACAGCGTCTCCGCCACTGAGTTCTTCAGAGAGAGTGGCCGAGTGCACGCTGATGCGAGGGTCGCGTGCAATGTCGGCCAACTTCATGGCATTCGGCATCGAACCAAACCAGATCACGCCATCGTTGAAGAAGACATTGATTCCACTCAACCGTGGCGAGCCCGAGGAGGTGATGGTGCCCAGAACATGGTGCGGGTGGCCGGTGAAACGGGCACGAATTTTGGCCGCCAATTCGGGCGCTTCCGACTCACAAACAGACCACTTCGCCACGAGTTTCCAGCATAGGACACCACACATGAAACAATGTCGGGGTGAGCATCTCCCCCATTTTTGATCCAGCCGCTTGGCGTGAAGTTCCCGGATTCAACTTCACCGACATCACCTATCACCGCGCTGTAGACCAAGGCACCGTACGCATCGCGTTCAACCGCCCCGAAGTACGCAATGCATTTCGTCCACACACCGTGGATGAGTTGTACACCGCACTTGATCATGCACGAATGACCACCGATGTTGGTTGTGTCCTTCTCACAGGCAACGGCCCATCGCCGAAAGACGGTGGCTGGGCATTCTGCAGTGGTGGCGATCAGCGCATTCGTGGCAAGGATGGATACAAGTACGCAGAAGGCGAAACGGAAGACACGGTTGATCGTGGCCGCGCCGGGCGATTGCACATTCTGGAAGTACAACGCCTCATTCGATTCATGCCCAAAGTGGTGATTTGTGTGGTGCCGGGCTGGGCAGCTGGCGGCGGACACAGTCTGCACGTGGTG
The DNA here is from genome assembly GCA_023254135.1 of Ilumatobacteraceae bacterium. GTDB lineage: Bacteria > Actinomycetota > Acidimicrobiia > Acidimicrobiales > Ilumatobacteraceae > UBA2093. The sequence continues at coordinate 48,635 of JALQYL010000004.1, forward strand.
AGCGACCTCACATTGGCCAGCAAGGAACATGCGCGCTTCAAGCAAACCGATGCAGACGTTGCATCATTCGATGGCGGCTACGGATCTGCATACCTCGCCAAAATGGTGGGTCAGAAGTTTGCGCGGGAAATCTTCTTCCTGGGTCGTGAATACACGGCAGATGAAATGAAAGCAATGGGTGCCGTGAACGAATCCGTGCCACACGCAGACCTGGAGAAGGTGGCGTTGCAGTGGGCACGCGAGATCAACGGAAAGAGCCCCACCGCACAGCGCATGTTGAAGTTTGCCTTCAACTTGGTGGATGACGGTCTGGTGGGCCAGCAAGTGTTTGCCGGTGAAGCAACGCGACTTGCCTATGGCACCGATGAGGCCGACGAAGGTCGCCGTTCATTCCTGGAAAAGCGCGACCCCGACTGGTCGCCCTTCCCTTGGTACTACTAAGCACTCTCCTTGCATGATTATCAAGGTGCACGAACCCGCTGACACTCGGCTGGATCCGTTTCGGTGGCGTGACCGTCAGTTAGCCAGCAAGCTGGACCGACTGGAGACCGTAGGCGCTGGCATGTTTGTCGCAGAGGGCGACTTGGTGGTGCAACGCGCAGTTGACGCACGATGTTCACCCGTTGCGTTGTTGTGCGACGAATCAATGGCAGAGCATTTTGCGGATGTTGTGCCTGACTCCGTTGACATCTTTGTCGGCACTGAAGAATTGCGCCGCGAAGTGACCGGTTTGGGCGTACCGCTACGAGCCACCGGATTGTTCCAACGTCCGCCGCTCACCGATTGCGATGAATTGATAGCGAAGTCATCGCGCATATTGGTGGCAGAAGCCGTGGACAACCCCACCAATTTGGGCGCCATCATTCGCAGTGCGGCCGGGTTGGGCTGGGACGCATTGGTGCTGTCATCAGGCAGTGCAGACCCGCTTGCCCGTCGTGCATTGCGTGTCTCCATGGGCACCGGTCTCACGCTGCCCTTTGCTCGAGTTGCGCCCGGAGATTCGCTGGCATCGCTGCTACAACGCCACAACGTGCATTCTTACGGACTCACTCCCGATGCCACCGCGGTGAGTTTGCACGAAGTGAAGGTTCCCCACCAGCAGACCATTGCATTGTTGCTGGGAAGCGAACGTGACGGTCTCGATGAAGTCACCATGGTGGAAGCAACTCAGTTGGTTCGCATTCCCATGTATGCGCGGGTTGATTCACTCAATGTGGGTGCAGCCGCTGCCATTGCGATGTACGCACTGGGGCCCCGCTAGGACGGTTACTTGTTGCGTAGGTGTTCCGCTGCGTTCACCATGTACTTCGCCAGCTCCATGGTGACGTGTTCACGATCTGCTTCCGGCACTTCGCCCACCACGGTTTCAATGGCGGTGGCCATGTGCATGAGCCAATGGTCGCGTTCCAGTTCACCAATTGCGAAGGGGAAATGTCGCATGCGCAATTGCGGATGCCCCCGTTGTTCCATGTAATCGTGAGGCCCGCCCCAATATTGCGTGAGAAACATGGCAAGACGACGGCGCGCCTCCACCGTGTTGGAGCCATCGGGATACATGCGCATCAGCACTTCATCATGTTCCACGCCGTCGTAAAAGGCATCAACAAGACGTATGAAGAACTCACCGCCCACAATGTCGTACATGCTGCGGTTGTCCGCGGAAGACGTTGCCATGAATCAGATGAATTCTGGCTCTTCCCAATTCGGGAAGATGTCGGGTAGACCGTCGCTCACTCTGTCCGGGTACACCGCAGCACGCTTTTCAAGGAAGCTCATCACGCCTTCCTTCGAATCGGCACTCTTGCCGCGCTCCATGATGCCGCGAGAGTCTGCACGATGCGCTTCCATCGGGTGGGATGCTCCGAGCATGCGCCACAACATACGGCGTGACAATGCGACAGAGACTGGTGCAGTGTTGTCGGCGATTTCACGGGCCAATTCGTTGGCCACGGTCAACAGATCTTCGTTGCTGTGCACGCTGCGCACCAATCCCGCCTTCTCCGCGTCAGAGGCGGGAAACACGCGCCCGGTGTACACCCACTCTGTTGCCGTTTGAATACCCACTAAACGAGGCAAGAAGTACGACGAGCACGCCTCGGGCACGATGCCGCGCTTGGCGAAGACAAAACCAAACTTGGCGGAATCACTGGCCAAGCGAATGTCCATGGGCAGCGTCATCGTGACGCCCACTCCCACTGCTGCTCCGTTGATTGCGCCAATCACCGGCTTCAGACTGTTGAAGATGCGCAACGAAACAAGTCCGCCACCATCACGAGGCACACCAGCTTTGGTTTGCACATCGCTGCCACCCTTCGAGAAAGTTTCTCCACCTGAGGAAAGGTCTGCACCTGCGCAGAACGCACGTCCTGCACCGGTGAAAATAACCACCTTCACATTGTCGTCAGCATCGGTGATGTCGAGTGCCTCGATGATTTCATACATCATGCGCCCGGTGAACGCGTTCATTTTGTCGGGTCGGTTCAACGTGATGGTTGCGATTCCGTCATTGATGTCAAGGAGAATGTCCTGAAAAGCCATTCCTGAACCCTAGTAAGAGCCTGGACTCGTTGAAGGGGTGGAACTAGACGTCGAGGAACTTGCTGGAAGCAACTCCGGAGCCCACGCCACCGGCAACGGCTCCGATGATGAGCAACGCCACCATCACGCCACTCACATAACCGCTCGGCACCACCAAGGAACTGACACCCGTGCCGGCCTTGAAGCCCGCCACGCCACTTGTCCATGCGCGATTGAGTGCCCACAGGCCACCGCACGACACCAGTGCACCCACCAGGCCCTGAATGAGACCTTCCAAAATGAATGGGACACGAATGAACCAGTCCGTGGCACCCACCAATTTCATGACTTCAATTTCACGACGGCGCGCAAAGATGGCCGTACGAATGGTGTTCCAAATGAGTATGACGGCCACCGACAACAACACCAGGGACATTCCGATGGTGACAGTGCGCACGAACGTGGACAGCGTGGAGATGACATCGAACTCATCTTCGGCCAACGACACCCCGGCCACTCCGGGCAACGTGCGGTATTGGTCAGCCAAACTGCGCACCAATGTGGGATCGGTTGTCTTGGGGACCACTTTGAATTGCGACGGAATGGTGTCGACGCTCAACAGACTCAAAGTGGTGGGGTCACCCGCGAACACGCGCTTTGCTTCCTCAAAACTTTGCGTCTTGTCGAGATACACCAACTTCTTCACATCAATCACGTTTGGTTGCGATTCCAAATTTTGCTTGATGTATGAGAGCGCTTCGGTTGACGCATCGGGGCGCACGAACACGATCATGCCCACGTCTCCGCGCCACTGCACCAACAGATTGTCGAATGCCCGCTGAATGAGGAACGTTGCGCCCACCAACAGAAGCGACACGGCAGACGTGATGACGGCCGCCACCGACAAGGTCATGTTGCGGCGGAAGCTGGCGATGGTTTCGCGGAAGGCATATGAGATGCGCTGAATCATTCGTACACACCTCGTTCTTGGTCTCGCACGATCACTCCGCGGTCAAGCTGGATGACTCGACGACGCATGGCATTCACCACGCGATGGTCGTGAGTGGCCATGACAATGGTGGTACCGGTGCGATTGATGGCGTCGAGCAACGCCATGATTCCCTCACCAGTAGCAGGGTCAAGGTTGCCCGTGGGTTCATCGGCCAGCAAGATAAGTGGGCGATTCACGAAAGCGCGCGCAATGGACACTCGCTGCTGTTCACCACCACTCAACTGATGCGGAAAGCGATCTTCTTTGCCCGAGAGTCCCACCAACTCGAGCACCTGTGGCACTTGCTGCGCGATGATGTGCTTCGGCTTGCCAATCACTTCCAGTGCGAACGCCACGTTCTCGAACACTGTTTTGTTGGGCAACAGTTTGTAGTCCTGGAACACATTGCCCATGGTGCGGCGCAGGTACGGAATCTGACTGTTTGCCATTTCATTGATGTTGCGACCAGCCACCCACACGTTGCCACGCTCGGGACGCTCTTGACGGTTCATGAGACGCAACAACGTTGACTTGCCAGATCCCGATGGCCCCACAAGGAACACAAATTCACCCTTCGCAACATCGAAGGATGCGTCGCGTACGGCCGGAATTTCTGAGCCGTACATCTTGGAGACATTCTCAAGACGAATCATGAAGAAACACAACTTAGCAATGACGAGGTGTTCATGGTGTGCGCCCGTGAAACCCTTACAGGGCCTACTCCGATTGAGCGCGGCGCCAACGAAGGAACCCTTCCATGAAGGCATCGAGGTCACCATCAAGCACAGATGCAACGTTTCCTGATTCCACTTCGGTGCGCAAATCCTTCACCATTTGATACGGCTGCAGAACGTAGGAACGAATCTGGCTACCCCATCCCACCATCGCCGTCTTTCCGGAGATTCGCGCTTTTTCTGCTTCATGTTCTTCTTCGCGTGCAGCGACAATCATCGCTTTCAAACGTGTGAGTGCCTTTTCGCGGTTCTGTAATTGGCTGCGCTCTTCCTGACTGCTGGCCACCAACCCGGTGGGTTCGTGAATGAGTCGCACCGCAGAAGACGTCTTGTTGACGTGCTGACCGCCTGCACCTGAAGCACGGAACACCTCCATGCGAATTTCTGATTCATTCACTTCAATGTCGGGTGCATCCATTTCGGGAGTCACCTTCACCGTGGCAAAACTCGTTTGACGACGACCCTGGTTATCAAACGGACTGATTCGAACCAATCGGTGCGTGCCGTGTTCGGAACGCATGAGCCCATACGCGTAACGACCCTTGATGGTGAACTCAGCCGAGAGAATTCCGGCTTCGGTGCCCTCACTGACGTCGTCCACCTCCACTTCGAAGCCCCGACGTTCTGCCCAACGCGTGTACATGCGCATGAGCAACTGGGTCCAGTCTTGAGCATCGACCCCGCCATCTTTCGCGTTCACTTGCACGATGGCGTTTGATTCATCGTGATCACCGGTGAACAAACTACGCATTTCCAACACCCCAAGGCTCTGCGCCACCTTGTTGATGCCGGCTTCAATTTCATTCTCCTGCGATTCGTCGTCCACTTCCCGAGCAAGTTCATGGAGCACTTCAATGTCCTCCAATTGCGACTTCAATGAGTCGTACTCATCCACGTCGCCCTTCACATTGGAGTATTCGGCATTGACGCGTTTGCCCAATTCCTGGTCATCCCACAGGTCAGGTCGTGAAATTTCCACTTCCAACTCTGACAATCGGGCGCGCTGCTGAGTGATCTTGAGATACTCGCTGGCTTCGGTGAGACGTTGTGTTACCTCACGAAGGTCATTGGTGAAATCACGCATGGCTCTGGCCTGTTCCCGGAATCTTTGTCAGCGAGCAGCGCCGTGGCACTGCTTGTACTTGCGACCAGAGCCGCAGGGGCATGGTGCGTTTCGAGGCGTGTTGGACCAGTCGTTGGCGTCGCGCACGACGGGCTTACGAACTTCCTCTTCTTGCGGTGCAAGGAGTGAAGGGTCAACACCAGAGGCGACTGCAGCTGTAGTGAAACCATCGTCCACGACATTCTCGGCGCTTGTCTCCGTGAGGTTTTGCACTTGTACCGCGGGCTGATCTTCGGCAACCACTTGTACGTGCATCACATAACGAACGAAGTCTTGTGCAATTCCGGTCATCATTTGACCGAACATTTCATAGCCCTCGCGCTGCCATTCGGTGAGTGGATCTTTCTGACCCATTGCGCGCAAGTTGATTCCCTCTTGGAGATAGTCCATCTCTTCCAGGTGTTCACGCCAGCGCTGATCGATGATGCTGAGCATCACTTGGCGCTCGATTTGACGCAACACCTCTGAACCAAGTTCGTCTTCACGTTGCTGATAGTGGCGATTGGCATCTGCCATGACCAGGTCGTACACCTGGTCGGTGCCCAAACACGTCTCAATGTGGGCAGCGGAAACGGTGCTGGGCCAGTAACTGGCAAGTTCCATTGCCAAGCCGTCAACGTCCCATTCGTCGCTTGCTTCAGAAACACAGTGTGTTTCGATGAGCGAATCGACTGCCTCTGCCAGGTATTCCATGGCGGCTGCTTTGAGGTCGGCACCAGAAAGAATTTGATCGCGGCGCATGTAAATGACCTTGCGCTGCTCGTTCATGACTTCGTCATACTTCAGCACGTTCTTGCGTACTTCACCGTTGCGCTGTTCAACCGTTGTTTGGGCACGTTCAATCGCCTTGGTGACCATCTTGGCCTCGATGGCTTCATCGTCAGGCAAGGCACGACCCATGACCCAACTGAGTGCACCTGTGGCGAACAAACGCATCAACTCGTCGTCGAGGCTGAGATAGAAGCGGCTTGCACCGGGGTCGCCTTGACGTCCGGCGCGACCACGCAACTGGTTGTCAATACGTCGACTGTCGTGTCGCTCGGTACCCAACACATACAATCCGCCGAGTGCACGCACCTTTTCGCCCTCTTCGGCGCACTGCTGCTTGTGCAATGGCAACAATTCCTCGTAACGAGCAAGTGCAGCGGCGCGTGCATCTTGAAATTCCTGAGGCATCTGTGCGATCGGCGCTGGCAATGCGAAGTCGTCCACCAAGAGATCAGGGTTCGCGCCTTCTGCAAGCACCTGCTGACGCGCAAGAAGTTCATAATTGCCACCGAGCAAGATGTCAACGCCTCGGCCTGCCATGTTGGTGGCTACGGTGACCGCACCAAGGCGACCGGCCTGGGCAACGATTTGTGCTTCACGAGTGTGTTGCTTGGCGTTCAACACCTCGTGGCGAATGCCGCGCTTGGTGAGTTCGCGCGAAAGCAACTCGCTCTTTTCCACGCTGATGGTGCCCACCAGAATGGGCTGACCTTTGGCATGGCGTTCGGCAATGTCTTCCACCACTGCACGGAACTTTGATTCCTCGCTCTTGAAGATGAGATCAGGGAAGTCCTCACGTGCAGTAGGACGATTGGTGGGAATGGGCACCACTTGCAGTTCATAGGTGTTCACCAATTCGGCCGCTTCGGTCTGTGCCGTACCGGTCATACCAGCCAACTTGTCGTACATGCGGAAGTAGTTCTGCAACGTGATGGTGGCAAGCGTTTGGTTTTCCTCGTTGATGCGCACACCTTCTTTGGCTTCCACTGCCTGGTGAATGCCTTCGCTCCAACGACGACCCTCAAGGATGCGTCCGGTGAATTCGTCAACGATCTTTACTTCGCCCGCATCGACGATGTAGTCCTTGTCGCGGCGGTACAACTCTTTGGCCTTCAGTGCCACCTGCAACTGGTGCACCAAGTTCTGCTGAACAGCGTCGTACAAGTTGTCGAGACCCAGTGCTTGTTCCACCTTTTCGATTCCTGCCTCGGTGGGCACCACAATGCGCTTGTCTTCTTCAACTTCGTAATCAACATCGCGCGCTAGCGAACGCACGATTGATGCAAAGCGGTAATACATTTTTGCTGCATCTGCTATACGACCAGAAATGATTAATGGAGTACGCGCCTCGTCAATCAGAATCGAGTCGACCTCATCAACAATTGCAAAATGATGACCACGTTGAACTTTTTCTTCCTTGGTTCCTGCCATGTTGTCGCGCAGGTAGTCGAAACCAAATTCGTTGTTCGTGCCATACGTAATGTCTGCTGCATAGTCACGTCGTTTTTCAGCAGGCGAAGTTCGAACTCCAGGGATAACAAGTCCAACTTCGAGACCCATCCAACGATGAATGCGACCCATCCACTCAGCATGGAATCTGGCCAAGTAATCGTTCACCGTGATG
>JALQYL010000050.1 GCA_023254135.1 Ilumatobacteraceae bacterium
CACGTCGACCATCGTGCTGGCGAGTGCGTTGCGCCGGGGCGCGGTGAGTGCCGCTATATCGGCGGTGCGCACCTTTGGTGCCACGATGAGACTCACTGGGTGCACACTGGCGTATTGCGTGTATGCAATGAAATGTTCGTTCTCGCAAATGAGTCTGTCGCCTGGCTGAAGGTGGGGCGACCATTGCGAAGCAATCAGTCGTTTAGGTCGTGACGGCACATGATCAAACGCATAGATCTGTCCGTGTGGATGCGAGATGGTGGCGCCAATTTCTGCACCGCGATTCTCGAACACCACCACGTACTCAACATCGTCGAGTGCCCGAAGCGCCTCGGTGCGTTCTGCCCACACATCAATCACTGCGCGTGCACCAGATGTGCCGAGTGAAGAAAAGGTTGCATCGTGTTCGGGTGTGTAGAGCACCACTTCGCAACGACCTTCACCGAGTGCGGGCCATCGATTGGGGAATGCCTTCACCTCATAGGGCTCTGGTGCTTCAAGGCCGCCCACGCAGAACGGACATTGTTCATTGCCCTGTGTGACTGGTCGATTCTGACGCGCGGCCACAACATGCACATGGGTGCCCAAGTACTCGTCAATGCGAATGTCGCCGGCCATCGCTACTTGTCTATCCGTTCCTGCGAACGAGGTGCAATACCATCGCGCTCTCGGGCATCAAGGCGGGCATGTTGATGCCCACCGATGCAAGTTGTGCACCAGTGATGGAGAACACGTTGGTGTGCAACATCCATTCGGGATGTGCGCGATGCAGGGCGTACACCGTTGGTGCAAGAACAATGTGAATCTCGTAGGTGGCGTGAGCATCAAGACCTTGTACCTGTACGGGCGCGGTATGTGTGCTTGTTCCGCTGGCCACTCGGGTGACGTTCACCAGGGCTTCGCTCTTGTCTGCGGCCACAATTCCGTGCACCACCACTGTGTGGTCAGGGTGATCTCCGCGGAACACAAGGCCCGAGTGCAACAGCGTGCGGTGCGTCTTGTGCAATGCGATCATTTCAGCAAGCCGCTCGCGTTCTCTCTCTGAAGCCTCAAGAATGTTCCATTCCACGCCCAGCCATCCGAACATGGCGGTGGCGGCACGGAAACTCATGGTGTGGCGCCGACCAGTGGTGTGGCACACAGGACCACCGATATGAGCGCCCATCACTTCAGGTGGCATCAACATGCTGAACCCGCGTTGAATGGACACCCGATCAAGCGCATCAATGCTGTCACTGGTCCAGAATCGATGCACATACGGTGCTATGCCCATGTCAACGCGACCACCACCCGATGCACAACTCTCGAATTCCACATGAGGAAATGCACGTGTGAGGGATTCGAACAATGCGTACGTGCCGAGTGTTTGAGCATTGGCCATGCCCCCGATGATCGGACGATTGTGGTCCCACTTCACGTACGAAATGTCGTGTGCAGACAGCACCGCACTGATGGAAGCAAATAGATAGTCGCGCACTTCGGGGAGTGCCATGTTCAGCACCAACTGATGACGACCCTGCACCATGGGGTAGCGCAGGTCATGCAATGCCCATTCCGGATGCGCGCGGAACAAATCGCTGTCGGGGTTCACCATCTCGGGCTCGAACCACAGTCCGAACTGCATGCCCAACGAGCGCACATGATTCACCAGCGGAGTCAAACCATCAGGCCAGACCGCTGGGTCCACCCACCAATCTCCCAAGCCCGCGGTGTCGTTGCGCCGTTGGTGGAACCAACCATCGTCCAACACGTAGCGCTCAATTCCCACGGCGGCTGCTGCCGTTGCCAGCGATGTGAGAGTGCCCAGATCATGATTGAAGTACACCGCTTCCCAGGTGTTGAGGTGCACGGGGCGGGGCGTAGTGCGCGCTGGTTGCAAAGAACGCGCATACGAATGGAACGAACGTGACGCGTTGGTGAGTCCGTTTGACGAGTGTGCCAACACCAACATCGGCGTGCAGTAGCTGTGGCCATGGTGCAGTTGCACTTCACCAGCAGCGAGCAATTCACCGGCGTGCATGCTGCGGCGAGCATCGGTGATGCCATCACACACCATCTCGAAGTTGCCACTCCACGCAAGATGTGCTCCCCACACTTCGCCATGGTGTTCTCCAAATTGCGACGTGCCCACGAACACCACGTTCTGTTGCTCATGCCCTGTGCGGCCCGAACGACTGGTGACCGACATGGTGGTGCGATCCCATGGTGTGCGTTGCTGCACGTTCTCCATGGCGTGACGTCCGCCCAACGTGAGAATCTCGCGCGCAGATGCGCCTACTGGAACGCAGAGTCGCAGTGCACTTAGCGACAAGGGACTTGATGCGTTGTTTGTGACCGATGCACCGATGGTGATGACGCCTCCGGTGTGCACGCTGACCACAATGTCCATGGTCAGTTGTGACACGTCATCATGCAGAACGAACAATGCAGACGTATCGGTGATTTCTGCAGACTGCATTTCGAATCGCGGAACCAGGTGTTGACCATCCCGCGAGCAATCAATGCCTGGAACACCGGTGTATCCACGCGATGCTTCGGTGATGATGGCCAATGGTGCCTCGGCATCCAATGCTCCACCAGGAACCAGGCGCGAAAAATGGCGAGCGTCAAGGTGACCATCGCCAAGGTCGGCTCCCCAATGCGCGATGACGGGCATGCCGCCATCGCCAATAATCACCATGCTCGAGCTGGTGTCATCCGTGCCATGGGCGCGTAGATGGGCGAGTACTTGCATGTCCGACATTGTCATTCATTGTGTCATTTACTCAGTCAGCACCGAGCAGTCGACTCCCGTCACCAGCGCTACGTCACCAGGAAATGGTGAACTCCCGCTGCATTGATGCACCAGCTCGCACAATGTGTGGCGCATCATTCACTTCATTGGGCGGTCCCGATTGCGGTTCCACGCAGATGGCGTGCGTTGGTTGGCTGTACACCACCCAATGAGAACAATCGCTGTGCAACGTAAGGGTGACATTGTCGTATCGAAGAGTGATGGGCCCCTGTGGGTCAACGAAGCAATCATCTGCGTATTCCGTACGTGCCGCAACATGTTTTCCCGTGGGCAGATAGTCCGCTCCGCGTTCCAGCATTGTTTGAAACGGCAACACTGATTCCACCGGCCGCATGAACCACGGATGCCACCCGATCATGAGAGGCATGTCGTCGTGGGCGTCCACTGTCAACGTGCACGTCAGCGATGCGTCGTGTAATTCCATCTGGTGATGCACCACACCGCGCCATGGCCACGGCGCACCGAATTCGTGTGTCATGTGAATTCTCGTTGATGTCAACGACACAACGGTCCACTCAACATCGAACACTGTTCCGTGAATCGCATGTCCCAGCCCCGACGGATCATTGGCCGGCAGCGAATGCGATGCTTCACGAAAGGTGAGCAGACCATCGCGCACCCGTCCCGCGAAGGGAACCATGGGATAGCAGCCCCAATCGAGTGCACTGTCGCCCGTGTGCACCATCACTGGTGTGCCGTTCACCGTGAGAGACCCGAGACGGCCACCGCGCACGGGGTGAACAACGGCCTGTGCACGGGCGTTATATAGGTGCACAACTTCCATGTGCCGACAGTACCCTCGTTACTCGTGCGTGGACTCGGAACTCTCATCAACACCGCAACGGTTCTTGTGGGTGGTTCCGTGGGATATTTCGTGGGTCATCGCATCAAGGAAGAACTGCGCACCATCGTGGTGCAGGTGATTGGGCTTGCCACCATGATCATGGGTCTGCGCGACGCCATGGGCACGCACAATCTTGTGTTTCCACTCGTGGGAATGGTGGTGGGTGCCATCATCGGTGAGTTGTTGAAAGTGGAAGAACGTCTTGAGGCAATCGGCGAATGGTTGAAGCGACGTTTCAGCAAGAAAGACACCGAGCACAACAACACATTCGTGCAAGGTTTCGTCACCGCAACACTTCTGTTCTGCATCGGACCGCTCACCATTTTGGGCGCCATTGAAGATGCCAGTGGTCGCACACCGCAGCTCTACATCATCAAAGGAACGCTCGATGGCTTCATGTCGATCATTTTCACCACGGTCTATGGCATCGGCGCAGCGTTCAGTGCAATCTCCGTTTTGGTGGTGCAAGGGTTGCTCACACTTGGCGGCACCGGAATTGATTCGCTGTTGAACGATCGCATGCGCATCGAATTGTTCTCAGCTGGCGGATTCACAGTGTTGGCAATCGGTCTCAATTTGTTGGACATTAAGAAAATAAAATTGGGGTCTTTGCTACCTGGTCTGGTGGTGACACCCCTGTTGGTGGCTCTGTTCGCTCGCTAGAACCCATGCCCTGTATGGGCGGGAGAAGAGCTAGACCATTGTCCTAGACGGCTGGAGCATGGGTGTTCTAGTGTGCATTTGTGATTTTTTCGTTGCGTCTTCGCACATTTGTTGCTGGTGCTCTTGTCCTTAGTACTACGGCCACTTTCCCCCTCACTGCCCAGGCCGCTTCGGCAACCGACTATGTGGTGGTCAATCGTGACGGCACGGTGGAAGTGCAACGCCTCACCTCAACACAAGCAGAAAATGTTGCCGCCGATGGTTCGGTGCGCGTGGTGGAACCACAAACGAAATTGTCCATCACCGACACCACCACCGAGGTGGTGAGTGGTCTCACCATTCCTGTGAATGCACAACAAGGCGATGTCATTCCTGGTCGTTACATCGTCACTTTCTCCAGTGCGGCAGCAACGTCAGTTGCGGCATCCAGCGTTCCCGGAAGTGTCATCACCACTTTCTCCAACGCTCTCAACGGTTTTGTCGCCGATCTTTCTGCATCTGAATTGGCAGCAATCAGGGCGAATCCCAATGTGCTCGCCGTGGAACCAGACACCATCATGTCGGTCGACGTGGATCAAGCAAACGCAACGTGGGGTCTCGACCGTATTGACCAGCGCGCACTTCCTCGCAACAACACCTACACGTATTCCAACACGGGACGTGGTGTCAATGCCTATGTCATTGACACTGGTATCTACGCAGCACATTCTGAATTTGTTGGTCGTGTGCAAAACGGTTTCACCGCAATTACAGACGGAAAAGGCACCGATGATTGCCACGGTCACGGCACGCATGTGTCGGGCACCATTGCAGGCACCACCTATGGCGTAGCGAAAGACGTATCGCTCATTCCTGTTCGTGTTCTCGGTTGCACTGGCTCTGGTTCAACATCGGGTGTCATCGCAGGTATCGATTGGGCCGTTTCACACCACACTGCGGGCGTTCCTGCAGTTGCCAACATGAGTTTGGGTGGCGGACTCAGTTCGGCGTTGAACTCCGCCGTTGATCGCGCCGTTGCCGATGGCATCACCATGGTGGTGGCTGCTGGCAACAGCAATGTCGATGCATGCACTGTGTCACCATCAAGTGCAACCTCGGCCATCACCGTGGGTGCTTCGTCTTCCACCGACGCTCGTGCATCGTTCTCCAACTGGGGAACGTGTCTCGATATTTTTGCACCCGGCGTCAGCATCACGTCGTCCATGATTGGCAGTCCCACCACCACCGCATCGTGGTCGGGTACATCCATGGCGTCGCCTCATGTGGCCGGTATTGCGGCGTTGTACCTGCAGTCAAATCCCACGGCGGCACCTGCCAATGTGAGCGGTGCCATCATCAATGCGGCCACGCCCAGTGTTGTCACCGATGCGGGCACGGGTTCGCCCAATCGCCTCGCGTTCATGGGCTCGTTCACCGCGGCGCCCGTATCCACGCCTTCAAGTCCTGCAAGCCTCACGGGTTCCGTTTCGAATGCATCTGTTCGTCTCGCTTGGACAGCACCTATCGCCAATGGCGGCGCCACCATTACCGATTACGTGGTGCAATACGCCACCAGCAACTCGGCCACCACGTCTTGGACAACATTTGCCGATGGTGTCTCCACCGCACTCGCTGCCACCGTCAGTGGTCTCACCAACGGTGTTGCATATTCGTTCCGAGTGGCCGCAGTGAATGCAATCGGTACCGGAGCATTCACCACACCCATCACCGCAACTCCAGTTGCCGGTGCCGTGCCATCAGCAGCGCAACTTGTGTATGCAACCGCCGGTCGTCAGCAGGTCACGTTGTCGTGGTACGCACCTTCGTCCGCGGGGTCAGCTGCAATCACCGATTACGTCATTGAATATTCCTCCACCGCTGGTTCAACGTGGACACGATTCATTGACGCAATTTCCGCCACCACCAGCGCAACCGTCACTGGTCTTGTGGGTGGCACCACGTATCAATTCCGTGTGAGCGCCATGAACGCGTACGGCACGGGTGTGCCCAGCAACGTGTTGTCTGCAACACCCTCGGCTTTCAGTGCGCCATCCGTGGTGCGCTCTGTCTCTGCGGGTTCTGGCTTGCTCAGTTCCATCGTTTCGTGGGTGGCACCACTTGATGCGGGCGGTGGCACCATCGCCTCCTATGTCATCGATTACTCCACCAACAACGGTGCAACGTTCACCGGCACGGTACGCGTGGCGGCCTCTTCGCGTTCGGTACAACTCACTGGTCTTGCAGGTGGCGTTGCCCATGTGGTGCGTGTGCGTGCCGTGAATGAATACGGTTCATCACCCGATGCCATTGCAACGGTGACACCCATTGCTCCCACTGCGCCCAGTGAGCCTCGTTCGCCTTATGGCAACGTGGGGTACAACTCGGTTTCGTTGTATTGGTCCGCATCGCTCAGTACCGGTGGCTCCGCCATCACTGGCTATGCCGTCGAAGTGTCCGCAGATCAGGGTGCATCATGGACACGTAGGGCCACATTGGCAAGCACGGCTCGTAGTGCCGGCATTTCCGCACTCGTGGGCGGCAGTGCGTACAAGTTCCGCATTCTCGCCATCAACGCCGTGGGTACAAGTGCTCCGTCCACCATCCTCACGTTGACCCCTCTCGCTTACACCGTTCCATCGGCTGTTCCTTCCGCTTCAGGTTTCGTGTCGGGCTCCAATGCCTACTTGTCGTGGAGTGCGCCCCTTGGTTTTGGCGGGCTCACTCTCTCCAAGTACGACGTATGGCGCTCCGTTGACAATGGCATCACGTGGAACATTGCCGCCACCACAAGTGCAGGAATACGTACTGCCACCATCACTGGTCTTGTGGGCGGAGTCACCACCATGTTCCGCATCACCGCAAGCAACAGTGTCGGCGCCGGAGCTCCCAGCCCCATTGTCTCGCTCACCGCGGCACTCACCGGTCTTGCAACTCCACCTTCTGCAGTTTCTGCAACGGTGAACAACACCAGCATCACGGTGAATTGGAGTGGCGCACGTTCGGCAACACCCATCACCGATTACATCGTTGAGTACAGCACCAACACCGGTGCAACGTGGACAACATGGAACGACGGTGTCAGCACTGCAACTACTGCAACGCTCACTGGTATGACCCCCGACTTGCCCGTGTCACTTCGTGTTCGCGCCAAGAACTCCGTGGGTACCAGCGCACCGTCGGCCACCGTCACCGTTACACCTCGAGCTGCTGCAAGTGCTCCTGGCGCACCAATCAACGTTTCAGCCGTTGCGGGTGATTCCAATGCCTTGGTGCGGTGGGCCGCACCAGTGAACAACGGTGGTGCAGCCGTTGTCGCCTACACCGCAACAGCATCGCCAGGCGGCGCAACGTGCTCAAGCACTGCCACCAACACAGGTGCCACGGTGACCACCAGTTGCATTGCGTTGGGTCTCACGAACGGCGTGGAGTACACGTTCACGGTGACTGCGCGCAACGCTGTGGGCACCAGCCCCGCATCAGACCCGTCCAATGCAGTCACACCTGCCGCCGTTGTTCTCCCATCGGAAATCGCCAAGTCATGGGGTCTCGACCGCGCCGACCAGCGCACGTTGCCGCTTGATAGCCAGATCACCCGCGCCGGCACAGGTGCCGGAGTGAATGTGTACGTGGTGGATACAGGCGTTCTTTCATCTCATGCCGAATTCGGTACCCGCGTGGCCAGTGGTTACAGCGCCATCAACGATGGCCGCGGCACCACCGACTGCCATGGTCACGGTTCGCACGTTGCCGGCACCATTGCAGGTGCCACTTATGGTTTCGCAACGTCAGCCACCATTGTTCCTGTTCGCGTGCTTGATTGCAGCGGTAGCGGCACCAACGCCGGTGTCATTGCTGGCATCAACTGGATCATCAACCATCACGTGGCCGGCGTGCCCGCCGTGGCCAACATGAGTTTGGGTGGCGGATACGACGCCGGTATCAACGATGCCGTCACACGTGCGGTTGCCGATGGCATCACGTTCGTCGTTGCTGCCGGTAACGAATCAACCGATGCATGCACCAAGTCACCGGCCAGCACGCCCGCTGCCATCACGGTGGGTGCAACCGCAAGTGATGACTCACGCGCGTACTACTCAAACGCTGGCGCATGTGTTGATCTCTTCGCACCAGGCAGTGCCATCACATCGGTCGGTATCAATAGCAACACGTCCACCACCACCATGTCGGGTACATCCATGGCATCACCACACGTTGCGGGCGTGGCAACTCTTGTCCTTGGTAACTCACGGGCTCTGTCGCCCGCACAAGTTGCTCAGGTCATCAGTGCAGATGCCACACCGGGCATTGTGAGTGGACTGAGTTCTTCCACTGCCAACACGTTCTTGTTCCAACGTGTTTCGTCATCGGCTGGCACCAATTTTGCCGACTTCGCCGACAATGAAACGGCGCAACAAACCGACGTGGTCGATGAATCATCTGCACAGTTCGACAACGTCATCGATCCGGAAACCGGATTGCCCGTGGTGAAGCCCGGCGCACCATCCGTGGTCATCAAGAAGGCCATTCGTGTGGGTGCCAAGATTCGTGTCACCGTGTCAGCTCCTGCTGGTGCAATGGTGAAGTTGTACCGCAACGGAAAACTGGTTGCATTCGGTAAGAAAACAACGTTCCTTGTGCCCAAGGGCAAGACATTGAAGTCCAAGTTCCATGCTGTGACAAACTTTGGTGGTGCGCTCATGGTCTCGAACTCCCTCGTGTATTCAACTTCCGCACGCTGACCAATGACCATCGCCCGGCGAATGGGGGCAGCGCTCGGTGCGCTCGCACTTGTTCTTTCGGCGTGTTCCTCTTCGTCTGAATCATCCGACTCCACGTCGGAGTGGTCGGCCACCCCAGCAACAACTACCGGTGACACCACCAACAGCACCATTGAGTGGTTGCCCTGCGGAGCCATTCAATGTGGCAGTTTGTCGGTGCAGGTTGATTCTGAAGCGCCAGAACTGGGCACCATAAAATTGGCGTTGTACCGCCGTGTCTCTCCGAAATCGCAGACAGCACCGGTGTTGTTGTTGGTAGCCGATCGAAACGATGGCACGGCACCGCGCACGCTTGCCGAACAAGCATCGTTGTTGTTCGGATCATCGGTGAACGGGTACACCGTGGTGTCTGTTGCATCGAGAGGCATGGTGGAGTCGCCGTTGCCTGCAGCAGCGTCAGCACGCATTGCAACTCTTGATGTTGCTGAAGACCTACAAATATTGCGCACGGCATTGAACACGAAGAAGGTGTTCGCCATGGGATGGGGAAGTGGCGCTACCGCTGTGGTTGCGTGGGAGATGCAATATCCGAAATCCGTGGAAGCTGCCGTTGTTGACGCACCAGTTGATCCGTCATCGCCCCTTGGCCCACAGTTGGCCGAACAACTGGCATCCACCGAGCGTGCAGGAACGACCGCGGTGAAGTGGTGTGCCTCGCATCTTTCATGTTCCATCAACGCCATCGTGGCCGATGAAATCGGTCGTTTCCGCCTGAAAATGCTGGAGAATCGCTTGCCCGTCGGAGTAACTGCCGACGTGGTGTCACGAGCTGCGGCCCGCGCCATTGCCGCTGGTTCTCCCGGACGTATTTTCGACGCCATGTTGCGCGCCATGGATGCAGGTGATGGTGGCACCATGTTGCGTCTGGCAGGAGACGCGCCCACGGTTGCATCTGCTGCGCCTGTGTGTGCCGACACTCCCATTGTGTTGGCGCGTCAATTCGCTGCCGCAGCAACCGCATTGCACGCCAAGCGCACACGACAAATTCATGTGGGTACCGAGCACATCACCTACGGGTTGTGCGCATCGTTGCCTGCAGCCACTCGCGCACTTGGCTCCGTGCAACCTGCTGAATCCTCAAATGGTGCACGCATGATGGTCACCATCGCTCGTGGCGACCCGTACACGCCACCCGCACCGGCACGGGCCATGGCCAAGCGCATGAAGTGGACCTACACCTCGGTGGCCGCGAATCGTCGATTCGTGTTGGGTGTTGATACGGCCATCACTGATGCAGCGATGGAATTCCTCGGCGCCTAGAGCGCCACGAACTTAAAGAGCAAAGTCACGAATGAGCTCTGCCAATTCCAACGGCATGTCACCCTGCA
>JALQYL010000051.1 GCA_023254135.1 Ilumatobacteraceae bacterium
ATCGAATTGAGAATGCCGTCGGAGTACGTCCACACCTTGCCGGCTCGGGGGCTACCTGGTTCGTCGATGGTCATATCGACCCACGCACCGCGTCGGTCGCAGAATGCGTGGTGGTACACACAAAAACGCGCCCCGATGCGGGACGCGTTTTATGACTCGGTTGACCGAGAAATGAACTACTTGCGACGCTGGTGACGCGTACGACGCAGCATCTTCTTGTGCTTCTTCTTACGCATGCGCTTGCGGCGCTTCTTAATCAACGAACCCATAAGGCTGACAAACCTATCGGGACAATGGGGAAAACAGAAAATCCGATACTGTGAGGGGAACAATCCGGGATCGTTCAATCGGCAGGACAGCTGTTTTTGGTGCAGCGAATAGGGGTTCGAGTCCTCTTCCCGGAACTAGGAGCCCCACGGGCTGTGCGTTCTACACTCGGTAGCCATGAGCAGTCGTTCAATGGAGAAAGTCACTACCAAGCGCTTGTCGCTTTTCACCGGACGTACCCATCCGGCGCTGGCTCAAGAAGTGGCCGACCACCTGGGCATCACATTGGGCGATGCCAACATTGTTCAGTTTGCCAACGGCGAAATTCGTCCTCGCTTTGCCGACAGCATTCGCGGTGGCGATGTGTTCATCATGCAAACGCACTTTGGCACCGACGCCGGTTCCATCAACGACTCCATCATGGAACAACTCATCATGATCGACGCCGCGCAGCGTGCATCAGCAAAGCGCATCACCGCCGTATGTCCTTTCTACGGATATGCGCGTCAAGACCGAAAAGCTGAAGGACGCGAACCCATCACCGCACGCCTTGTTGCCGACATGTTCAAAGCAGCCGGCGCATCACGCATGGTCAGCATCGACTTGCACAGCGGACAGATTCAGGGCTTTTTCTCTGGTCCGGTAGATCACCTCACCGCAATGCCAGTGCTCGAGGATTACGTACGCAAGAACGCAGCGCAGGACTTGGTGATTGTTTCGCCTGATGCAGGCCGTGTGAAGGTTGCCGAACGATTCGCGCAGCATCTCTCCGACAAGAACGCCGACGTTGCATTCATCAACAAGCGTCGTCCGAAGGGCACCGCCAACGTTGCCATCGCAAAGGAAGTCATCGGCGATGTCGATGGTCGTTTGTGCATTCTCACCGACGACATGATCGACACTGGTGGCACCATCGTGTCGGCTGCCGAATTGTTGCTCGAGCGTGGCGCCAAAGAGGTGTGGGCAATGGCCACACACGGCGTGCTCAGCGACCCCGCGGTGGAGCGCTTGTCAAAGTCGCCCATTGAGCGTGTGGTGCTCACCAACACCCTTCCGTTGGCCCCCGAGAAGATGTTTGCCAAGGTGGAAGTCCTGTCCGTGGCAAAAATCATCGCCGATGCCCTGGCGGCCGTGTTCGACGAAACCTCGGTTTCCGACCTGTTCGACGGCGAAAACCAGTCGTAATTCCCGCCCCACACGGGGTTCAGGGGTGGCAGTTGGCGTAATCGCTCATAGACTCGCCAATTGTGTCGAATACAGCAACTCTCTCAGCAGAAGTAGGTCGCGAAACCGGAAGCGCCGCTTCCCGTCGTCTGCGCGCCCAGGATCGCATCCCCGGTGTCCTCTATGGCCACGGCATGCAGCCTGTCTCATTGTCCGTCGCACGTCGCGATCTCCGCGTTGCACTCTCTGGCCCTGCCGGTGCAAACACCATCTTGTCTCTTTCGGTTGATGGCAAGCAGTACAACGCCATCGTGAAGGAACTGCAGCGTCACCCAGTGCGCCGCACCGTTGCTCACATCGACTTCGTACAGATCGACCTCTCCGAAGAAATCACCATGCATGTTCCGCTTCACTTGGGCGGAACCGCAAAGGCAGTTCTTTCCGCTGGTGGCATTGTTGACCCTGCAGTCGACAGCATTGAAGTTCGCACCACGCCAAACAACGTTCCCAACGAAATCGTTGTTGACATCACCAACTTCACACCGGAAACAGTTCTTCACCTCGGCGAGCTCACCTTGCCTGCAGGCGTTGTGGCCTTGGGTGATCCCAACATGCCAGTGGTTACCGTTCTCATGTCACGCGCCGCTACAGAAGCTGCCAACGCTGCTGCGTCTGCAGAAGGCGAAGCAGCTGCACCAGCAGCCGAATAATCACGCGACCGCACGGTCGTTTGCACTACGCGCACCATGGGCTTTCGTTCGGAACCACGTTCGGGAGACATGCAACGCATTCTCATCGTTGGCCTCGGCAACCCTGGCAAGCGCTATGCCCGCACTCGACACAACGTGGGCACAGACGCCATTGAAGTGCTCGCCAAACGTCTGAACGTTTCTCTGAAGGTGGGTCGCGATCGTGCCCACATCGCCGAAGCGCGCATGGGCAATCAGGGCGTGGTGCTTGTGGTGCCCACCACGTATATGAACGAGTCGGGTGAAGCAGTCGGCCCTCTGGCCCGCCGCTACAAGGTGACGAATCCCGCACACATCATCATCGTGCAGGATGAGTTGGACCTTGAACCTGGGGTGGTTCGCATCAAGATTGGTGGCGGCCTTGCCGGGCACAACGGTTTGAAGTCGGTGTCACAACATCTGAAGACCGACGATTACGTGCGCGTACGTATAGGCGTTGGCAAGCCATCGTCGAAGGAACATGGCGCCGATCATGTGCTGTCATCCATTCCTGCGGCTGAACGAAAGATTCTCGACGTGGCAATTGAGGTGGCCGTTGACGCCATTGAACGCATTGTGGCCGCCGATGCGCAAACGGCCATGCAGGAATTCAACGGCCGGTGAATTCTTCAGTCACTCCGTTCAATCGCCTTGGCGAACTCGCCGCCCGTGTGGCCAACGAGCAGGGCTTCATGCAAATTGCGGGACAACGCAATGCCATTCTGGCCACACCTGAACTTGCACGACCTGCGGTTCTTGCCGCATTGACGCATGCCAACAAGCGCAGACCCATCATTGTTTCCACGCCAACCGGCACGGCCGCGCAACAGATCGCCGATGACCTTGCGGTGTACTTGGGTGAGGGTGAGGTCGAGGTGTTCCCTGCGTGGGAAACACTGCCGTTCGAACGCGTGAGTCCGGCGGTGAACACCATGGGTGCACGTATGCGCGTGATGTGGCGACTGCGTCAAGAGCAAGCGCCATCGGTGATTGTGGCAGGAACACGTGCGCTGTTACAGAAACTTGCACCCGGCACCACCACCCTCGAACCCATTCGCATTTCTGCCGGCGCAGTGATTGATATCGATGCGCTGTGTGAGCAATTGGTGCACTTTGGATATCGACGCGAAACCATCGCCGAACATCGCGGCGAGTTCGCGCGACGCGGTGCCATCGTCGACATCTTTCCCAGCACAGAGGACACTCCCCTTCGTGTTGACATGTGGGGCGATGAAGTGGACCGACTCACACACTTCACGGTGGCCGATCAACGCAGCACCGATGATGTTGCTGAAGCATTTATTTTCCCTGCGCGCGAATTGTTGTACGTGGACGACATTCAAGAACGCGCCACATCACTTATTGCATCTGACCCATGGGGACGCGAACAATGGGAACGCCTGAGCGAAGGACAAATCTTCGATGGCATGGAGAGCTGGTTGCCATGGCTCACCACCACCGACGAACTTCTCACCGATCACATTGGTGACGATGCACTCATTGTGATGGTGGATCCGCGTCGCATGGGTGATCGTGCTCGCGATTTGCTTGCTGAAGAAGATGACCTGGCGCGCGCACTTGCCACATCGTGGGCACGCGACGCCGATGTGCAATTTCCCCGCCTGCATGTCGACATGGACCGCCTGATTCCCAGCGAGAACCGCACGCCGACGTTGTCGCTGGTTTCGACCGCCGACTCTGTTGATGGTCCTTCCATTCCTGCATCGGGTTGGGGCACCATCGTGCACGACCCTTCATCGGTGATTCGTCGCATCAATGAAATGATCACGGAAAAGTGGAGCGTGGTTGTTGCCGCCGACACAGAAGAATCTGTGCCGCGCTTGGTGGAACTCATGCGTTCACACGGTGTCGACTTCACACCCACCACCGATGCCACACAATTGACGAAGCCTGGTGGTTGGGTCACGTGCGCTCCACAAACACACGGCGTGTCGTTGCCACAATCGAAGATTGGCATCATTGCCGAGAGCGACCTCAGTGGTCGTCGACGCACACGCCGCGGCCCCACCAAACGCGGTCGTTCCTCGGGCACGGTGTTCGAAGATCTGCAACCCGGCGGATACGTGGTGCATGTGCATCACGGTGTGGGCAAATACGAAGGCATGGTGAAGCGTTCGCTTGGCGGCGTGGAACGTGACTACTTGTTGATTGCGTACAAGGGTGGCGACAAGCTCTACATTCCCACCGAACAAATTGGCGACATTCGTCAATACGTGGGTGGTGAAGCACCCACGCTGCATCGCATGGGTGGCAGCGACTTCGCGCGCACCAAGTCACGCGTGCGTTCGGCTGTGCGTGAAGTGGCCCAGGAACTGGTGGTGTTGTACCAGCGTCGCGTGAATGCAAAGGGCCACGCATTCGCACAGGACACACCGTGGCAATCAGAAATGGAATCGGCATTCCCCTTTGTGGAAACCCCGGATCAGTTGGAAGCCATCGAAGCAATCAAGGCCGACATGGAACGCGATGTCCCCATGGACCGTTTGTTGTGCGGAGACGTGGGCTTCGGCAAAACAGAAGTAGCGATTCGTGCAGCATTCAAGGCCATCCAAGATGGCATGCAAGTGGCTGTACTTGTGCCCACCACATTGCTCGCAACGCAGCACGGCAACACGTTTGCAGAACGCTTTGCTGGTTACCCCATCAAGGTGGAGGTACTGTCACGATTCCTCACGGCCGCCGAAGCGAAGAAAGTGATTGCCGGATTGAAGTCCGGCGATATCGACTGCGTCATTGGCACGCACCGTTTGTTGCAGGACAGCGTGGAGTTCAAGAACTTGGGCTTGTTGGTGGTGGACGAAGAACAACGATTCGGTGTGCAACACAAAGAGGCAATGAAACGTTTGAAGACAAACGTCGACGTGTTGTCCATGTCGGCCACCCCCATTCCCCGTACTTTGGAAATGAGCCTGGTGGGCATTCGGGATTTGTCCTTGCTGCAAACACCTCCCGCCGATCGTCAACCCATCCTCACGTACGTCGGTGAACAAAGCGAGCAAGTGGCCATCGAGGCAATTCGACGAGAACTGTTGCGAGAGGGCCAGGTGTTCTGGGTGCACAACCGCGTGCAGTCCATTGAAGAGCGCGCTGCCGAATTGCGCGAATGGGTACCCGAGGCCCGTATTGCGGTTGCCCACGGCCAAATGGACGAAGTGCAACTGGAACAAGTGGTGCTTGATTTCTGGGAAGGCAACTTCGATGTGTTGGTGTGCACCACCATCATTGAAACTGGTATCGACATGCCCACGGTGAACACGTTGGTGGTGGAGCGTGCTGACCTGTTGGGCCTTGGGCAGATGCACCAATTGCGCGGACGTGTTGGCCGCAGCGGACATCGTGCGTATGCGTACCTCTTCCACCCACGCGACAAAGTTCTGTCCGAAGATGCATACGAGCGTTTGCGCACCATTGGCGAAACCACCGATCTTGGTAGCGGTTTCAAGATTGCAATGCGTGACCTCGAAATTCGAGGTGCCGGCAATTTGCTGGGTGAAGCACAAAGCGGCCACATTGCCGCAGTGGGCTACGACCTGTACTGCCAAATGGTTACGGAAGCCGTGTCAGAGATGAAGGGCGAAACGGTGCACGAAGAAATGGTGGACATCAAGATCGACATCACGGTGGCAGCGAACCTTCCGAACGATTATGTGCCCAGCGAAGAATTGCGACTTGAGGCATATCGCCGCTTGGCCACCGTGCGCACAGCAGAGGAACTGGCCGACATTGAAAAAGAATGGCGCGATCGTTTTGGTCCATTGCCGGCACCGGCCCAAGCCCTCATCGCTGTTGGCGCACTGCGCGTTGAATGCACACGTATCGGTATCCGCGAGATAGTGATGAACGGCAACGAGGCCCGTCTCTCCCCCGTTGAACTCCGTGCCAGCCAAACCCTCACCTTGCGACGCGTTGCACCTCGTGCCGTATATAAGGAATCGTCAAAAGTGCTCACCGTGCCCATGGCCCGCGGTGCACACCCCACAGCGGTGCTCACAGAGTTGCTGCAGGAACTTTTCGACCCTGCCGACTAAGGTCTCTGCGTGACCAAGAGCCCTCGTTTCCTCCTCCGCTGTACCCCACTTCTCGTTTCTGCAGCCCTTGCGCTGTCAGCCTGCGGTGGCAGCGCCTCCGTTGTCACATCGCCGAACGATGTGTTCACGGTGAATGGCCGTGGCTACTCCAAGGCCGATTTCAATGCAGTCACGCAGAGCCTCATCGAAGCCAAGCAGTTCACTGCGGTCAACGGCAAAGTCAAAACATCTGATGCCGCCGTCATCATCAAGACCCTGGTGCGTTACGAGGCATTCGTGGACTTCATCGCCAAGAAGGGCGTGAAGACCACCGAAGCCGACCGCCAGAAGGTGTTGAAAGATGCAAATGCAGACACCACCTTCACCGAAGCTCCAAAAGTTCTGCAGGATCTTCTTGTTGACCTCAACGTGGCCAGCCTCACATTGCAGTCAATTGACAAGGCGTCTGAAGCAGACATCAAGAAGCTCTACGAAGCTTCACCTGCTTCGTCCGGTGCATTGTGCATGAGCCACATTCTCGTGAAGACGAAGAAGGAAGCTGAGGCAGTTCTTGCAGACCTCGAGAAGGGCGTTCCCTTTGCCGAGGAAGCAAAGAAAAAGTCCACCGAACCTGGCGCCGACAAGAGCGGTGGCTCCTTGGGTTCGGGTACTTCGAAGTGCTCCGCATTGTCTGAATTGCAAACATCATTCGACAAGAACTTCATGGTGGGCGCAGTGGCCGCGAAGATGGGCGTTCCGTCTGGTCCCGTGAAGAGCCAATTCGGTTACCACATCATCTTGAACCACAAGTATGAAGACGTGAAGGATTCGCTCATCTCCACCGTGAACTCCAACGCCGGTAGCAACCTGTTGGCCGGCTACATGACCACAGCGAAGATTTCAGTGAATTCCGCGTACGGCGTGTGGAACAGCGCCATCGCCGCCATCAACTAATGCCGCGCATCGTTGTTGTTGGTTTGGGGCCCGGCAATGCCAGCCTTGTTACCACCGACACGATTGCAACCATCGAATCAATTCCTCATCGGTATGTGCGCACTGCGCAACATCCGTCTGCGCACCTGGTGTCCAACGCAACAACGTTTGACCACGTGTATGACCAGGCGGATTCGTTCGACAATGTGTATCAAACCATTGCGGACACGTTGATCGCTGCCGCGCATCAACATCACACCATTCTCTACGCCGTTCCCGGTTCACCACTGGTGCTTGAACGCACAGTTGCCCACTTGCGTGCGCAGTCGGAGGTGCATGTTGAACTGCATGCAGCCATTTCATTTCTCGATGAGGTGTGGCGCGTTCTCAACATTGACCCGGTGGAGCATGCAGTGCGACTCATTGATGGTCATATGTTCACCCAGGCCGCCGCTGGACACACAGGTCCACTGCTGGTGGCCCACACGCATGCCAACTGGGTGCTCAGTGACATCAAATTGTCCATCGACGACATTGACCCTTCCACCGAAGTGGTACTGCTGCATCACATCGGTTTGTCCGACGAGCAAGTGGTGCGCACTACGTGGTTTGAAATGGATCGCACCTTGCAGGCAGACCATCTCACTTCGCTCTACATTCCGCAACTTGGCACGCCGGTGGCCGCAGAGATGGTGAAGTTCCATCAACTGGCGCGCACATTGCGCGACCAGTGCCCGTGGGACATGGAACAAACTCATCACACTTTGGTGCGCTATCTCATCGAAGAAACGTACGAAGTGGTCGACGCTATTTCGAATCTGCGCGAGGACGATCCCAGCACCGATGACGACCTCATCGAAGAACTCGGCGATTTGCTGTATCAAGTGGAGTTCCACGCGGCAATTGCCGAAGAACAAGGCCGTTTCACCATGGCCGATATCACGCGCACCGTTCACGACAAATTGGTGTCACGACATCCACATGTATTCGGCGATGTCCAGGTGTCGTCATCGGCCGATGTGGAGGCGAACTGGGACGCCATCAAACAGAACGAGAAGTCGCATCGCACGGGCATCTTCGATGGTGTGGTGGAGGCAGCGCCTTCACTTTCTTTCGCTGCAAAGGTGCAACAACGCGCGGCGAAAGTGGGCTTCGACTGGCCCGATCTTTCGGGTCCGGTAGCGAAACTGCATGAGGAACTGGCCGAGATTCAAGAGGCCGTTGCTGGCGCCGACCCCGAGTCCACAAAGACAGAGGTGGGCGACCTGCTGTTCGCGGTGGTCAATGTGGCGCGCCATTTGGATGTGGACCCCGAATCAGCCTTGCGTGGCGCCATCCTGAAGTTCCGTAAACGGGTGGAAGCGGTGGAGACACTCGCCACAGAGCAGGGCCGCAGCATGAAATCAATGGATCTCGCCGAGCTCGACGCACTCTGGGAAGTGGTGAAGCAGTACCCAACTCACTAGCGTTTCCTCTTATGAGTGAAATCGTCGAAGTAGTCGGTCGCGAAGTGCTGGATTCCCGCGGGAATCCCACCGTTGAAGTTGAGATCGTTCTCGACAGTGGCGCCACTGGTCGCGCCATTGTTCCTTCTGGTGCATCCACCGGCGAACACGAGGCAGTGGAAATGCGCGACGGCGGCACCCGTTATCTGGGCAAGGGCGTCACTCGTGCCGTGGAGAACGTGAACACGCTCATTGCCAGCACCATCTCGGGAATGGACGCAACCAACCAACGCGCACTCGATGCGGCCCTCATTGATCTTGACGGCACTGAGAACAAGTCGCGTCTTGGCGCCAACGCCATGTTGGGCGCCAGCCTCGCTGTCGCACACGCGGCGGCTGCCGAACTTGAATTGCCGTTGTACCGCGCGGTGGGCGGACCACACGCACACGTTCTGCCCGTCCCCATGATGAACGTCATCAATGGTGGCGCACACGCCGACAACAACGTGGACCTGCAGGAGTTCATGATCATGCCCGTGGGCGCACCCAGCTTCCGTGAAGCATTGCGTTGGGGAACCGAGACCTATCACACGCTCAAGAAGGTGTTGCACGACCGCGGCCTTTCCACCGCAGTGGGCGATGAAGGCGGATTCGCACCAAACCTCGCCAGTAATGAAGAAGCAATCGTTGTTCTGGTGGAGGCAATCGAAAAGGCCGGCTACGCACCAGGCAAGGACATTGCCATTGCGCTCGACCCTGCAATGAGCGAGTTGTACAAGAACGGTTCATACAACCTGGCCGGCGAAGGCAAAGTGTTGTCAGCAGGTCAAATGGTGGAATGGTGGGCATCGCTCGTTGATCGCTACCCCATCGTCAGTATCGAAGACGGCATGGCCGAGGACGACTGGGATGGTTGGGCACAACTCACCGCTGCACTTGGTTCGAAGATTCAGTTGGTGGGTGACGATTTGTTCGTCACCAATGCAAAGCGTTTGCAGATGGGCATCGAGCGCAACGTGGGCAACAGTGTTCTCGTGAAGGTGAACCAAATTGGCACACTCAGCGAAACTCTTGACACCGTTGAAATGGCAACACGACACTCCTACACCAGTGTCATGAGCCATCGCAGTGGTGAAACAGAAGATGCCACCATCGCTGACCTTGCAGTGGCCACCAACTGTGGCCAGATCAAAACAGGTGCACCTGCGCGCAGCGACAGAGTCGCGAAGTACAACCAACTTCTTCGCATTGAAGAGATGTTGGGTGACTCGGCACGCTTCCGCGGCCGCACCGCACTCGCGCCACTTCGCTAAGCGAACATTCGTTCGTGTGCCACGCTGGCACCTGTTCCTCACGCCACAATGGTGAGGTGAGTTCCAGCGCAAAGAAATCAAAGAAGGCCGCACCGCAGCGCACTTCTCTGACTGCGCGCATGGCCGCCTCTTTTCGCTCCCTTCTGCAACATCGCGGTACGCGTTACGGCGTGGGAGTGGTGGCGGTGGGGCTGGGCGTCACCCTTACCTTCTCGCTCATCGTGTTTCCCATGCGCGACTACTTTGCGCAACGTTCCATGGTGGCCAGCAAAACCGCTGAATTCGAGACCCTGGCTGATGCAAATGAACAGCTGCAGATCGAAGTCAACAAGCTGAAGACACCAGAAGGCATCCGTAACGCCGCCCGTGCTCAATTGGGTTATGTGTTACCGGGCGAGCAACGGCTTCAAATGGTGCAAATGCCCGCGTTACCCACCGACTTGCCTGCCCAGTGGCCCTATTCCATGGTCAC